>NZ_NCKP01000010.1:0-139380 GCF_002282795.1 Thiomonas sp. 13-64-67 | reverse complement strand
GCAAAGCGCCACCCTCACCGAAGCCCTGGCCCGTGCCGGAGCGAAGCTGAGCGATCTCGCCGCCATCGGCATCACCAACCAGCGCGAAACCGTGGTGCTTTGGGAGCGCGCCACTGGCAGGCCGCTGGCGAACGCCATCGTCTGGCAAGACCGGCGCACTGCGGGCATCTGCGCCCAGCTCGCGGCTGACGGCCACGCGCCGCCGCTGCAAGCGCGCACCGGCCTGTTGCCCGACGCCTATTTCTCCGCCACCAAGCTGGCTTGGCTGCTCGACCACATTCCCGGCGCTCGCGCCCGCGCTGACCGTGGCGAGCTCGCCGCAGGCACCATCGACAGCTGGCTGGTCTGGAACCTGAGCGGCGGCGCGACCCACCTCACCGATGTCAGCAATGCCAGCCGCACCCTGCTGTGCAATCTCCACACCGGCGACTGGGACGACGAATTGCTGGCGCTGCTGCGCGTGCCCCGCGCCGTGCTGCCCGCCATCGTGCCCAACTGCGGCGCGCTGGCCATGGCACGTCTGGGCGGTTTGGACATTCCCATCACCGGCATGGCCGGCGACCAGCAGGCCGCGCTGCTCGGTCAGGCCTGCCTGCAGCCTGGCTTGGCGAAAAACACCTACGGCACCGGTTGCTTCGCGCTGCAGCACACCGGCACGCAGGCGGTGCGCTCGCAGCAGCGCCTGCTGACGACCATCGCCTGGAAGCTCGGCGCCGATCAGCCCTTGCATTACGCCCTGGAAGGCGGCGTGTTCGTCGCCGGGGCCGCGGTGCAATGGTTGCGCGACGGCCTCGGCTTGGTGCACAGCGCGCAAGAAGCGCAGCAACTCGCCGACAGTGTGCCAGACAGCGGCGGCGTGCTGCTCGTGCCCGCCTTCACCGGCCTGGGCGCGCCGCACTGGGACGCACAGGCGCGCGGCCTGCTCATCGGCATCACCCGCGGCACCACGGCGGCGCAGGTCGCCCGTGCCACCATCGACAGCCTGGCTTATCAAAGCGCCGAGCTGTTCGCCGCCATGCAGGCCGACGTCGCCGCGCAGGGCGGGCCGCCGCTGACCGAACTACGGGTGGATGGCGGCGCGGCGGTGAACGACACGCTGATGCAGTTTCAGGCCGACCTGCTGGGCGTGCCCGTGGTGCGCCCCGTGCAGGCCGAGAGCACGGCGCTGGGCGCGGCCTATCTGGCCGGGCTGGGCGCAGGCCTGTGGCCGAACGCGGCTGCGCTGTCGGCGCTATGGCAGGAACAACGCCGATTCACGCCGCAGATGAGCACCGACGAGCGCGAGGCGCGCATGGCTCGCTGGCGCCGCGCCGTGGAGCGCGCCCGCGACTGGGCCGACGACTGATTTTTGCCTGCGGCGCAGATGTTGCGTTTGCTTTCACCTGAAGGGGTGAACCTGGGGAGACAATTTCACCCTAAACAGAGTCGAACCTGCCCGCCACGCGGCGGACGCACAGGAGAACCGCAATGGGTGAATTCAGTATTTGGCATTGGCTGATCGTGCTGCTGATCGTGATCATGATCTTCGGCACCAAGAAGCTCAAAAACATGGGCAGCGATTTGGGCGAGGCCGTGCGCGGCTTCAAGCAAGGCATGAAAGAGACCGACGCCCTGGCGGAAAAAACCGCCGAAACCGACGCTGCGGCAACAGCGGCCACACCGCCGCCCCAGGTCACGGCATCGGCCAAATCGCCACTGGGCACGCGCGCCGAGCAGGCCGAAGACATCGCCTTCAAGGCGAAGTAAAACGCCTATCCCCGCGCGCTGCCCGCGACCATGTCGATGAGCATCAGGCGGCATTCGATCGTGCCGTTGAACAGCACGATGCGGCGTCGCGGCTTGAGGCGCAGCGCCTTGTCCCAATGCAGATCGGCGGCCAGTAGCGCCACATGCCAACCGGCGAAACGCTGCTTGAGGGTGCGGGCGAGTTGCGGGGCGAAGTCATCCGCGGCCTGCCCTTCGGGTGCAATGCGCTCGTTGTAAGGCGGGTTGCTGATGAGCCAGGCCGCTTGTCCGGCCGGCAGGGCGGCGGCGTCCACCGGGGGAATGGCTGCGATCACGTCGCCCGCTTGCGCGGCAATTGCGCCGTCCACCCCGGCGCGGCGGGCGTTGTCCAGCGTCATGCGCACATTCGCCGGGTCGATGTCGGCGGCGAAAAACTGGCCCGGCGTCAGCGGGCGCACGGCCTGCCGGGCCTGCTCGCGCATCGCGTTCCAGGCGTCCATGTCGAAGCCTTGCAGGGCTTCGAAGCCGAAGCTGCGATCCAGCCCCGGCGCGCGGTTGGCCGCCATTTGCGCGGCCTCGATGACCAGCGTGCCCGAGCCGCACAGCGGGTCGAACAGCACGTCGCCCGGCGTCCAGCCCGAGAGCTTGAGCAGGCCGGCGGCCAGATGCTCTTTTAGCGGCGCCGCGCCGTGCTCGCTGCGCCAGCCGCGCTTGAACAGCGGCTCGCCGCTGGTGTCGAGGTAGAGCAGGGCGTCGGCCTCGCGCAGATGCAGGTGGATGCGCACATCGGGGTGCGCGGTGTCCACGTCCGGGCGCTCGCCCGTCAGCGCGCGAAAGCGGTCGCAGATGCCGTCTTTCACCCGCAGCGCGGCGAACTTGATGCTCGCAAGCGGGCTGCGCTCGGCGGTCACGTCCACGCGCAGCGCCTGGGTCACGTCGAACCATTTTTCCCAGGCCAGATCGCGGGCCAGGTGATAGATGTCTTCGGCGTCGGCATAGCTGCAACTGCCGCCCAGCAGCAACACCCGGCTGGGCAGGCGGCAGTGCAGGTTCAGCCGCATGGCATCCGTCAGGCTGCCCTGCACGGGCAGGCCGCCGGGCGTGGGCGTACCCGCTCGCAGGGTGGGACTGTGCTCGGCCAGAGCCTTCACTTCGTCGGCCAGTGCGGCCTCGACGCCGCGCGGGCAGGGCAGGAAAAAATCGAAGGCGTTGGGCGCCGTTGGCGGCTGTGCGGCCGCGCGGCGCTTTTTGTAGACGGAGGAATAGGGCGATTGCATGCCGCCATCGTATGACCGATGGCAGCAAGACTCCCCCTCCCGGCCTCCCCCACTTCGTGGAGGAGGAGAAAACGGCGCTGCGCGGTGCAAACGATGCCCCTCCCGGCCTCCCCCACTTCGTGGAGGAGGAGATTTCTGCTCCCTCCCCACTTGTGGGGAGGGTTGGGGTGGGGAGATTGCGGGCGTCGATCAAACCCGCATCAGCAGCCCCGCCCCGCCGTAAGCCAGCCCCAGCACGCCCGCCGCCAGCCAGGCCCACGCCTGCCAGCGCAGCTGGCCGCTGAGGGCGTCGTGCGGCTCGGTGGTGAGCAGAAACAAGCGGCGGTCTTTCGGCTTTTTCAGCACATGCGTCTGAGGCTGCGCGGCGCGTTCGCGGCGTTCGGCTTCCACGGCTGCGGCGGCCTGCTGGCGCAGTTGCTCGAACTCGGCCATATCCAGCTCGCCGTCTCGGTTGGCGTCGAAGGCGCGCCGCTGTTGGGGGTCGGCCTTCCACGCGGCGATGCGCTCGCGCACTTCCTCGTGGGCCGAGGCCTGCAGCGGCGAGAGGCTGGCAAACCAGCCCAGGGCATAGAGCGTCTGGCCCGGCAGGATGAGATGCTCGGTATAGCGGTGATCGCTATCGCCCGTCATCAGCACCTCGCTCGTGCCGGGAATGAGCTGAGCGGCGGCGCCCGTCCAGGTGTTGCGCGAGCGGGCGCGCACTTCCGCGCCCTCGGGGTCGACGATGCAGCGGCCCGTGTCGTCATCGAGCCAGAACTGGGTCGTGCTCTTGCCCTGTTCCTCGACGGACCAACTGTTTTTGTTGTCGTCGTCGCGTTTTTCGATTTTGTAGCGATACCAGCAGCACGGCGTGCGGGTGATGGGCGAAAACAGCGGCGCGTCGGGCGGCAGCGCCCGGCCGATCAACTCCACATAGCCCTGCGCTGCCGAACGGATGCGCGCCGTCGGCATGTCCTCCATCACCCGGCGGCGGCGCTGCAGGCGGAAAAACTGCACCAGCCCAACCGCGCCCAAAGCCAGCGCCATGAACAGCACCTGCGGCGCTGCGCCGCTGGGCGACAAGCCGCTCAACATCGGACGGCAACCCGATCAACTGCCCGAGAGAGGGTTTTCACGACGCGGCGAACAAGCCCTTCAGATCGACATCGGCCCGCTCGGCAGAGGCCACCTTGAACAACTCCGCCGGGCCGAAGGCCAGCAGCCGCGCCACGATCACGTCGGGAAACTGCTCGATGCGCACATTGTTCGCATTCACCGCCGCGTTGTAGAACTCGCGCCGGTCGGCAATGCTTTCCTCCAGCCCGCTGATGCGCGCCTGCAAATGCTGGAAGGTCTCGTTGGTTTTCAGGTCGGGGTAAGCCTCGGCCACCGCGAACAGAGCCCCCAGCCCGCTGCGCATCGCGCCCTCGGCGCGGCCCAGGCTGCGCACATCCCCGGCTTCGCGCGCCTCTTGCACCTGCGAGCGGGCGCGCACCACGCGCTCCAGCGTCTCCTGCTCGAAATGCATCGACTGCTTGCACACCTCCACCAACTTGGGCAGCTCGTCGTGACGCTGCTTGAGCAGCACATCGATATTCGCCCAGGCCTGCGAGATTGCATGCTTGAGATTCACCAGATTGTTGTAAATCATCACGCCGTAAAGCAGTAGCGCAACGAGCAGAACGAGGATGACGAGCGTGACGATCATGGGCGGTTCCAGTTGAAACGGAATGTTGCGCAGTTTACGTTTGGCGGGTGAAGCCGCGCCGTTCCAGCGACTCAGCCGCCCGCCGCCGTTGCGCCCATGGCACTGCGGGGCGCCCCGCCCCGATCACTCCGGTTCCGGCTTGCGCCCCGACCGCAGCCCGCGCCGCAGCGCCTTGTTGCTCTTGCGATGCGCCCCCGCCTTGCGCTGCAGCGCCGGCGCCACCAGCGGGTTGCGCGGCGTGGAGGCAGGCAGTTTGAGCGTCTGCGTGCGGGTGCGCTTGCGGGAGATTTTCCCCACGATCTGCAACCTCCGTCCGGGCTACGCCGGTTCTCCAACGCGTCGCAGCACCGTGTCGATGGCCTGTGCCGAGATGCGGAAACCCGAGCGGTGCAGACGCTCGAACACCGCGCGGGCGGACGGGATCAGTTGCCGGGATTTGGCCATGCCGATGACTGTCGCAGTGCCGGCAACGGACAAGCCGTGCTCCTGGGCGATGGCGCGTCCCGCCCGTTCATCCATCAGCAACAGCGCCGGGCCGTCGTGGGCGAGCGCCAGGCGGATACAACTGGCCTGCCCTGCGTCCAGATCGGGCAGTTCCGGCAAAGCGGGGGCTTGCGCACTGGCGCGCAGCCATCCTCGCAGTTCGGCGTCCCGGATGGCGGCCTCTTGCGCGTCGCCCTTGTTCGCCAGCACCTCGCCCCTGACCTCCGGCGGAATCCAGACCGTGCCGAACAGGGCGCCCAGCCACGGCAAGCCGTCCACGCGCGCCAGTCCGATCACCGGGCTGGCGTCGATCAGGACGATGCGGCCAGCCATGCCTCGAGCGTGTCCATGTCGCGCGCCGCCTCCTGCGCGTCGAGCCGAACGGCGGCGATTCCCAGACGCGACAGATGCGCAGCGAAGGCGCTCACCGACATGCCCGCCAACGCCGCCGCGCGCGGCAGCGACAGGGCGCCGTCGCGGAACAGAGCGGTCGCCAGCGCGGGTTTCACGCCCGCGAACGACAGCGCCCCCACCGATTCAATGCCCACCATCAACGCGTCGGGGCGGTCGCGGTTCATCACCACCACCACGTCGCCATGCGCCTTGCGCAAGGCTTCGCTGGGATTGTTCTTCAGACTGCTGACATTCACCGTTTCCATGCCTATCCTCCATGGGAAGATGAGATGGGAATCATCCTAGCATTCCCGCTTGAAGAAGATGAGTAGGGTCAGGTGACCCCGAGCGGGCTGTTTGACAGGGTGCTGAATCAGGCGAAAAATTGCATCAATATCGATGCACAGGGGGGCTCATGAGAACCACGGTCACAATTGACGATGCCTTGTACCAACGCGCGCTGGAGGTCGCCGATCCGGGCATGGAAAAGGCTGACCTGTTCCGTGAAGCCATCAAGACCTTTGTTCGTGTTCAAGCGGCCAAGCGGCTCGCCGCCCTTGGCGCAGCCGCACCGGAAATGCAGGCCATCCCCCGCCGCCGTGAGGGCGTCCTCAAGGAAACGTCGGGCCGCCCCAAGTTTCCTTGACCCCCTCGGGGGGTGGGTCGGCGAGCCGACCCTGGGGGCGTCCAGCAGTGAGGGGGGTGCTGGTCGATACCTCGGTGTGGGTTGATCACTTCCGGTATCGCAATGATGCACTGGTCGAACTGCTCGAACTCGACCTGGCGATGGCGCACCCGTTGATTGTCGGCGAGCTCGCCTGTGGAACGCCGCCCAACCGGGTTCAAGTGCTGGCCGATCTCAATCAGTTGCAGCAAACCCAGCAGGCCAGCGTGCGGGAGGCCATTGCGTTCGTCGAGTGCGAACGCCTGTACGGCCTGGGTTGCGGCCTGGTGGACATGCTCTTGCTGGCCTCTACCTTGATGACGCCGGGGGTCGCGTTGTGGACCCTGGACAAGCGGCTATGCGCTGTGGCGGAACGTTTCGAGGTGCTGCATCAGTCAGCGGGATAGGGTCAGGTCTGGCTTTGTAGCCTTTGCATCAAGGCGACTCCTGACCCCGCACAAACTGCGCATGCTGCTGCGCCATGGTGTGCCGGAAATTCGCTGATGTCGCCTTAGTCGCCCGCGGTTCGCAAAAACGCGGCGGGCGTCAAAATGGGCACGCCGTGCCAGGGGTGCAAGACGAGCAGATCGGCGTCGCTGGTGACCAGGGCCGCCGCATGACACGCCAAGGCAAGTGCCAGAAACTTGGCATCTTTCGCGTCTCGGCACGCGCCAGAAGCAGCCTGCTCGCTCGCTGCATCCACCTCCAAAAGCCGCGCTTGCCTGGAGACCAAGCCCAAGAAATCAAGCCGCGCTTGCAGAGGCAGATAGCGGTCGAATTTGGGACGCTGCAAAACCTCGCGCAACTCATCCAAGGTGGCAACACAAGCCGCAAGCTCGCAGGTGCGCAGCGCATTCAACAGCGCCTGTCGCGGCACCGAATCGGGGCGCAACATGGCGCCGATCAGCGTGCTGGTATCGATGACAACCCGCTGTTGGCCGCTCACCGCGATTCTTTGACCAGACGCAGCACATCTTCATCGGTCAACGTCCGCGCGGCGGGTGTGAGCTGGGCGTCGCTCTTGGCCAATGCGGCCTCGAATTCCGCCACCGCCGTGCTGCGTTTGCGCCGTGCAGCCTGCAGCGCCTGCAAATCCTGCATGTCTTGCGGCGAGACGATGAACGCCGCTGCGCGCCCATGCCGGGTGACGACCACCGGCTCGCGCTGCACGGTATCCAGCAACTGCCCAAAGCGGTTCTGGGCTTCGACCGAGGTGACGGTGATCATGGAATACTCCTGCGTGAACTGTCTATTCTAGACATTATAGCTAGATTGACAGGTTTGGCTTGGCCACGGCCTGCCTTGACAGATCGAGCGTCCAATGCGGCCGATTGCCACGACCAAGCTGCAGCATCACCCCCGCCACGGCCCATGCGCCCGCGCAGGCCGTCCCGCAGGCCACGCGCGGCCATGCGCAAGGCGCTGCTGACTGAACATGGTTTGGGTGGATGCAACGCCGAGGGTGTACCCGCCATTGCGCAGCTTCCAGGAGCCTGTCGGGCTTGAAGATCGCGGGCTGCAAAAAGCCGTCGCCACAGGGCATCCCCATCGCCATTTTTCGCCATCCACGCCCCAAGCCCGGCAGGCTCCTAGCCGCCGCCATCCATCAGGGCGCGACCATCTGGTCAGTTTCGATGCCGACTTCAAACCCTTGCTGCCGCGCCGCCAGTTCACCCGGCTGCCTGTGGCGCCTTGCTCAGCGCCAGGGTTCTGCTTCAATATCCCCATGCGCCTGACCCCCGCCCAGCAGCACACCATCAAAGCTACCGCCGCCGAAGTCTTCGGCACTGAGGTCAAAGTCAGCCTATTCGGCTCGCGCACCGACGACACACGCAAAGGCGGCGACATCGACTTATTGATCGAACTCCCCAACCCCCAGCCCGAAGTGCAACGCAAGCGCCTGAGCTTCGTCACCCGCTTGCAACAGCGCTTGGGCGACCAGCGCATCGCCGTCCTCATCGTGCAACCCAACACTCCAAAACAAGCCATTCACGCTTGCGCAAGCCACGGGGATTCCTTTGTGAACACCACCCAGATGTTTGATCGCGCCCGCTTTTTGGCTACGCTGTACATTGTGGCCAAGGAAAGCGCGCACTTGGAATGGAGTCGGCAACGCCTGTTCAGTCAGCCCATCACCCCCGCCTGGGTCGATGGTCTCGACACACAACCTGAACCCGCCGAACGGCTGGAAGTCTTTGTCTCCCGCTATGACCGCCTGCAAGACACCATCGCCGACAAACTGCTGCCGCGCTGGTTACGCGCCCTGGCCGAACGCCCCCGCAGCCAGATCGAAGTGCTCAATCGCGCCGAGCAACTTGGCTACTCGAAGACGCGTCCCAATGGCTGGAAGCCAGGCAACTGCGCAATAGCCTCATCCACGAATACATGGAAAACAGCACCGCCTTTGCCGAAAATATCCAACTGGCCGAACACTACAGCCACTGCTGCTTGAAACCTATCAGCGCGTGCGCAATGATGCCGCCACGCGCTTGGGCATCGCCCCGTATGAATTGCTGTAACACAGCAGTTTTACGTGGGATAGGGTCTAGGGATAGGGTCAGGTCTAGCTTTGTAGCAATTGCATCAAGGCTAGACCTGACCCCATGACCCACGAAAATGAGCCATCAGCCGTCTTTCATCTGCTCGCCGAGTAATGGCGTTTCATGATTCAGCGTCTGAAGCAATTTATGGCGGGGCCCATCGCCGGTGCAACATTGCGTACCAGTGCGGTGTTGGGCCTACGACTATTTGCCCAGGCCTGCACCCTGCTGCTGGTCGCGCGCATGCTGGGGCCGCACAACTTCGGCGCCTTCGCCGGCGTCGCCGCACTGGCGGTGATGCTGGGCACGCTGTCCACCTTCGGCACCCATATCGTGCTGCTGGCCGAGGTGTCGCGCGACCCGCAGCGCCGCGCCGGCGTGCTGCCGTTCGCGCTCAGCACGACGCTGATCTGCGGCAGCCTGCTGTTCGCGCTCTACCTGCTGCTGGCAACGACGCTGCTGGGCGCGGCCGGCATCGGCACGAGCGTGCTGGTCGCGCTGGGCCTGGCCGAGCTGATCCTGCAACCGCTGCTCAACCTGCCCAGCGCCGAGCACCAGGGCCACGGCCGCACCGCCACCTCGCAACTGCTGATCACCCTGCCGCTGGCGCTGCGCCTGCTGGCGGCGGCCACGGTGTGGCTGCTGCACCCGGTCGACCCGCTGCGTGACTACGCCTTCGGCTACCTTGGCGCCTCGGCGCTGGCGCTGCTGGTCGCCACGCTCAGCCTGCGCCATCCCTGGCCCGCGCTGCGTGACTGGCGTCTGCCGCGGCGGGCCGAGCTGCGCCACGCCGCGGGCTATGCCGTGCTCAACCTCACCGCAGCGGGTCCGGCCGAACTGGACAAGACGCTGGCGCTGAAACTGCTGCCGCTGGCCGCGGCCGGCGTGTATGCCGCCGGGGCACGCGTGATCGGCGCGCTGACCCTGCCGGTGATCGCGCTGATGCTCTCGGCCTTGCCGCGGCTGTTCCGCGAGGGCCAAGTCGATCGCACGCGCAGCAATCGCCTGCTGCGCTGGGTGTTCGCCGCCACACTCGGCTACAGCTTGCTGCTGGCCGCGGCTTTGTGGATCGTGGCGCCGCTGTTCGACCTGCTGTTCGGCCCGCGCTATCACGGCCTCGGCGACACCATCCGCTGGCTGACCCTGGCCGTTCCCGGCATGGCGCTGCGCATCGCCGCGGGCAGCGCGCTGATGGCACTGGGGAAGCCGTGGATGCGGGTGGGATTCGAGCTTGGCGGGCTAGTGGTGCTGACCGCTGCAGCGTTCGTTCTAGCGCCGAGATTGGCTTTATCAGGCTTGCCGCTGGCACTGGCGTATTCAGAGTGGACAATGGCCGTAATTGGCATCCTGATGATGCTAATGTTGACAAGGGGGACCGTTTCTCGTGCAGACCAACGTTGAGGAAGATTACATCGAGTGGAAAGGCTGGAACCTCTCCGCCTTTGGCAAATACTCGAATGAGGAACGCATCCAATTCGCTGCGGAAGTCCGTCGCGTCGGTACCACGCTGGATCGACAGGCACGAGTACTGGAAATTGGTTTTGGAAACGGTTCGTTCGCAGGCTGGATACGACAATTCACCGATCATTACGTCGGTATCGAATCCAATCCAGCACTCGTCGACCGCGCCAACGCTGCTGGTATCGAGGCATACACATCTATTGCCAAATTTGACGCCATCGCCGGAGGCAGAACCTTCGACTTGATCGCCGCATTTGATGTCGTCGAACACATGGCTCTGAATGACTTCGTCGCTGAGCTACAAGTTTGGAGGATGCATCTCTCCGGTCGCGGTCGCATTCTTATCCGTATTCCGAGTGGAGACAGTCCGTTTTCAGGACGGTTGATGTATGGCGACATCACGCACAAGACGCTGCTTGCAACCACTGCGTTGCAGCAAATCGCGTCGCTGGCGGGCCTGAAACTCGTAGCGACTTATCCACCCGCACTTCCGGTTTTCGGCCTTGGGCCGCTGAAGGCCGTTGAGCGAACAATCGTGGCTGTAGCCCGAAAAGCGATCACTTTCCTGGTCAATGCGACCTTCTACGGCAATCGGCACGGTGTCGTAACCAGTAACTTGATCGCGATCTTCAAGCCCCAAGGCGCGCTCGATTAAGACATTACCCCGCAGAGCCGGATGCCGCCACCTTGCGGAACACCAACGCCATCTGTTCGGCCGCGTCTTTCCAGCTGTGTTCAATTTGCTGAGGTAACGGAAGCGGCCGGGAGAGTGCTGTGCGGATGCCAACAGCAATGCCCTCCGGACTCGTGTCTGTATAAACGGCATCGTCACCGCCTGCCTCGCGCAGTTCCGGCGAATCGGTAGTTACCACGCGACAGCCATGCGCACGTGCCTCAATGACCGGCATCCCGAAGCCTTCGTAAAGCGATGGAAACACCAAAGCTTCAGCATTCGCATACAGGACTGACAACACCGCGTCATCGACGAAACCAAGAGGTCTGATCCAGTTGTGTCCGCGTTCGATGCGTCTGCCTCTCCTGTCCCACGCTTCAGGGCCAGCCATAACCAACTGGTGATTCAGAAAAAACCCAGCGCCTCGCAATTGCTCCATCGCCACGACTGCTCCGGTAAGATTTTTTCGCGGAGCACGCGTCCCCACTGTGAGGAGATATGGCTTGCGTACACCAGCTCGGGCCAAGAGTTGCGCCATCTTACCCTGGTCGAAAATCGTCGACTTGGCAGAAACAGCCGGATAAGCGATCGCATCCGGTTGCCGTCCAAGTAGCTTGACCATGCGCTGGGAAGTTCCTTGCGAGATTGACACATTTGCATCTGCGGCGAGGATGTCGGCGTTCATCCATTTGCGATGCGCATAACGGGTAATCGGGGGCAGGGTTTCGGGTACGATTACATGATTGAAATCGTACACAGTAAGCACGCATGGCACGCTTGCACCATGCGGAACAAAGGTGTTCGGCGACCAGAATACGTCCACAGGATCTCGGGTGATCAGCGCACCTAGTCGCGAATGCATCCACTGAGTGACTGGTATTCGGCTCCAGAAAGGATGCCTATCCTTGACAACGTGCCAACGTGAAGACGCGGGCACGATGGATGTTTCGCGATATGCATACAGCACGAACTTGGCTTCCGGCATTGCAGTATCGAGCGAAGACAGGATGCCAGCGGCATACCGTCCAACTCCGGTCATGCCATCACGAATACGGCTGACATCGATTCCTACCCTAATCATGGTCTTCCACTCCCCCGCCGAATCCGGCAATGACGTCACGATAAGTCTCGTAATAGGCGTCAATGGCCCTATGTTCCGAGAACGCACTACGAGCGCGCACCACGGCGTTTGACGACATTTCCCGCCGCGTCGCAGAATCTGCGGCCAGCCGCCTAATAGCCTGCGTGAATGCGGGGGCATCATCTTGCGGGCACAGCAAGCCGGTCAGGCCGTCCTTCACGACCTCGGGCAACGACGAGCCGCGCGTTGCAACCACCGGGAGCCCGCAGGCCATGGCCTCTGCCGCGACCAGCCCGAAGCCCTCGCTGCGCGAAGGGAACAAAAAGGCATCGGCGTTCTGCATCGCGGCAATTACCTGATCGCCTGAAAGGCGCCCCAAGTCATGCATGTTCGCCGGCATCCCAGCCCTATCGTTTTCCGCCGCCGGGCCACCGGTGTAATGCAACTCGAAGCCATCGCCAAGCTCACGCATGGTTGGGGCCAGCAAATCCACTCCCTTCAGGGGCTTCCATGCGCCCACGTACAACAACCGAAACGGTTCCCAAGGCTGACGTAACTGGCGTCCGGGGCAGAACAACTTCGTATCGATGCCGTTGTAGATGACCCGCATCGGTACATCGCACAGCGTGTTCTGAGCCATGTCAGCCACGTATTGACTCACGGCAACCACCTGGTCAACCCTGCGCAGCACGCGGCGTTCGATGGGAGCGATCCAGAAGCGATGGTAGGCGGTGCGCAAGCATCCCTTGTAGATGCGCAATGCCGGGTCATGGATCGCGTGATGAAGCGTTGCCAGCACCGGCAGGTGTTTGGGTATGAAGCGCGGGTGCAGCCAGGTATTGATATGGCAGACCGTCGCCCATTCTGGCGCTCCGAGCACGGGTACCGCCCATGGGGCGTACTCTGCGCGCAATGGCAGCCAAGTGATCTCCGCGCGCAAGCCTTGCACGCGGAGTGCCGCAGCCAATCGCTCGGTGAAGACGTCTGTGCCGGTCCCGGTGCGGATGGCTGGGAACCAAATGGCGGGTTGGTTACCGGCCATAGCCATTTATTTCGATGCGGCAGATCAACGTCGGGATGGCACGCCGTGTCAGCGCCAGCGCCGGATCGGGCAGCCTTCCCGCGAGCCAGGCCCCCGGACCCTGCGCGCCCTCGATCGCCAGCGTCTCGCGCAGCGCCTCGACCTCGAGGTGACGCCAGGCGAAGCCCGCCTCGGCCAGCAGGGAGTCGAGTTGCGGCACGGTCAGTGGTTCGCAGTCGTAGCGCTCGCCGCGCCGCATCAGCCGCAGATAGGGCGTGCGCAGCGGCCGCGGCAGCCAACTGAGAAAGGCCAGCCGAAAGTGCGGCTCGACGAGCATCCGGCGGTTGGGCACGGCCAGGTAGCCGACGCCACCGGGCGCGAGCACGCGGCGCAATTCGCGCAGGTGCGCGAGCTGCGCGTCGCGTGCGCCGACGTGCTCGATGACATGATTGCTGAGCACCACGTCGAAGCGGGCGTCGGCGAACGGCAGCGCGGTATCGTGGACCAGGCGGAAGTCGTAGCCGTCGCGGATCAGCCGCTGGTCGACGACATCGACCGCGGTGACTTCACAGCGCAAGGTCGGGTGGGTGGCGAAGTAGTGCGCGATGCCGCCCGAGCCGGTGCCGATCTCCAGCAGGTGCATCGGCTGCTGCCGTTCAGCCAAGCCTAGGAGTCGCTTGATCTTCAGCCCCTTGAGTCGGCGCGAGGGAAAGTCGAGCACAGCATGGGGTTGGCGTGTATCTAAATTCATTGTGATGTAGGGAGTATGGCAGCACATACGCGGCGACCGAACTCGGGCCAGGCAAGCTTGCCGACGAAGGCCGCCATCGCGTTTCCGTCTGACGGCGTGCAAAGTGTTTCGAGCACCGCTTCGGCGAAGGCCTGTGCATCTTCTGCGGTAACCAATCTGCCTGATATTCGGTCGGCCACGGCATCGACGGCGCCACCTAGTGCGTAGGCCACCGTGGGAAGACCGTGGGCGGCGGCTTCCGCCGCGACCATGCCAAAGCCTTCAATGTCCCCCGGCAATTCACGGATTGGAAACACCAGCAAGTCTGCGCCGCGATAGGCATCCGACAGTGCGTTTTCGGGCACACTACCGAGAAACGTTAGCCGTCGGCCTACACCTGCCTTATTGGCAGCATCCTGGATACTCTGCGGGGTCTGCACCTGTGCGTAAAGAGCGTTTGATGGGGTCTCGCCGATGATGATTAGTTGCACGTCTGCGCACTGTGTAGCTAGGCGAGGCAGTACGTCACTCACGAATTCCCGCAGTCCCTTGCGCTCAGTCAGGCGGCCAACGGAGAGCAATACGGGCGTTTCTGCCGCAATACCCTGCGTCGCCCTGAAACGTTCGCGAGCAGTAGGGTCTGGCTCGGGGATGTCCACGCCGGGGTGGACGATGTGGATACGCTTGGAGTCAATGCCGAGATCTTTGGCCAGCGAAGCGGTGGCGCGGCTGTTGGCGATCACCGTCTGCATTCTGCGCAATGCGGGTCGCCACAGGGCGCGGTAGATGGGGTGGGGCACGGTGAGGTCGAGTCCGTGCACGTAAACGGCCGTGCGTGCATCGCAGGCACGGGCCGCCCACCAGGCCAGAGGCGCCGTCAACCCGCTGCCTGCGAGAACGATGTCTGGCTTCCACTGGCGGGCTTCGCGCCGGGCCAAGGCGGCCGCGTGAAGCAGAAAACGTCGCAAAGGTTTGAGGGGTGCTTCTCGAACGGTCACGCCGGGTGGCGCGTGCTGTGCGGCGCCCATTGGTGCGATGACGCGCACCTCAAAGCTTTTGGACAACTCTGCCGCCATATGCCAGTTCAGCCGCTCCATGCCGCCCCATAAGGGCGGGAAGTTGCGGGTGACGAGCAGCAGTTTTTGGCGTGTGGATGGGGTCGGGTGTAGCTTTGTTGCAGATGCATCAGAACGACACGCGGCCTCGTTGCCGGCAGTCATGGGTTTTTCTCCGGCGTAATCAGTTCGAGTCCCGGGAAATAGCTGCGGTAACGCCGCGCATCGCGGGTGAGCAGGGGCCAGGACTGCACCGCTGCATGCGCTCCGATCAGAAAGTCCGGCAGCACGCCGGTTTGACTGCCACCGGCGCTGCGGTAGCGGGTAAACGCCTTGCCAGCAAGGAATAACGCCGGTCTGGGCACGTCGTGCATGGCCAGCCCAAGTTTGCTCAGCACGGCATCGAGCGCCTCATAGGTGCTGAAGGCCAGAGACAGTTCAGCGTAGATGACGGGGTTGATCACCAGCGGATGGACTTGCGACTGCGTACGCAATTGGTGGATCGACCAGTCGGCCCATTGCGGGTCGTCTTCCAACACGTCGATGAGCACGTTGGTGTCGATCAGCAGCATCAGGCATCGCCGCGCAGGAGTTGCATCAAGTCGTCAGTGCGCCACTTGACCGTCGCGCTGCCGCGGACCGCTTGGAAACGGTCGCGTCTGGCGGGAGGGTGCGACGAGGTTGCGGGCTTGAGCACGACACTGCCTGCGGCATCCACAGAAAATTCCACCCCACTGCCGGGTTTGAGATGCAGGGCATCCCGGATGTGCTTGGGAATGGTGACCTGGCCTTTGCTGGTGAGCGTGGTGGACATGGCTTCTCCAAAAGTATTACCGTTTTTGGCATGGTAACGCTGGCGGGCTGGACGAGATCCTTGCTTAGGCCTTCACCCATCGCGCTTGTACGTCAGGTTGGTGATCTGTTCCGAGATCAGCCCGATGAGGAACACGATGACCGCCGCGCTCATGAGCAGCGCGCTCATATTGGTGAAGCGATGGCCAATGGTGAAGGTGTAGGCATAGTTGCCCAGGCCCAGCAGGAAGAACCCGGCGGCCACCGGCGCGAACAGCTTGAGCGGCGAATACAGCGTGGCGATCTTGAAAATGATGAGCAGAAAGCGCACACCGTCGCGCAGCGGGCGGATGTGGCTCTTGCCGATACGCCGCGCCGCCACGATGGGCACATAGGCGACGGGGTAGGCGCTGCGGAAAAACGCCATGGTGCTGGTGGTGGGGTAGGAGAACCCGTTGGGCAACAGATGGATGAATTCGCGGAACTTGTCGGCCCGCGCGGCGCGAAAGCCACTGGTGAGGTCGAGCACGGGGTGGTTGGTCATCCAGCTTGCCAAGCGGTTGTACAGGCCGTTGGCCAGGCCACGGCCGACACTGGCCTGCGAGCCGTCGCCGCGCGCGCCTACGGCCATGTCGTAGCCTTCGCCCAGCTTGGCGAGCAGGCGGGGGATGTCGGCGGGGTCGTGCTGCCCGTCGGCGTCCATGAAAACCAGCACCTCGCCAAGCGCGGCGCGCGCGCCGGTTTTGATGGCGGCGCCATTGCCCATGCCGTAAGGCTTGCTGATGACCCGCGCGCCCGCCTGCTCGGCCACAGTGGCAGTGGCGTCGGTGGAGCCGTCGTTCACCACGATGACTTCGGCTTCTGGGTAGAGCGCGCGGATGCGAGCGACCGTCTGCCCCACAGCGCCGACTTCGTTGCGGGCGGGGAGAATGACGGACAACTTCAGCGGGGTCGGCTCCGGCTTTGTGGCAAATGCATCAAGGTTAGACCTGACCCCCTGCAGATCAGTCGTCATTTCTTCTCCCCGATTTCTTCGGTCAGCACCTTGCGCAAATGCGCCTCGCTGTCCTGATAAAAGCCCACATGCCGCAGCCAGCGCTGGTGCAGGGCGGCCATGCTCCAGCCATGAATGTGCGCCAGCGGCGACGGCACTGCATTGAGCAGGTCGAGCGCCTTTTGCTGATGCCCGGCGCTGGCGAGTTCCACGGCGAAACGCAACCGCGCGCCCACCGGCAGACCGGGCAGCCGCAAGGCTTGCAGGTCGAGCGCATAGGCCGCTTGCGCATGCCCGGCGGCGAGGGCCGAGAGGGCTTCACGGTGCAGCAAATCGCGCTGTACCGTGGTTTGCCTCGCATGCGGATTGGCCAGCGCCGCAGCAATCAGGTCTTGGCTGAAGTGGGCCCCCAGCGCGGTGCAGGTGCCCAGGCCATCGAGCAATTTGCCGAACTGGTATTGGGTGACGTTGTCGGCCAGATCGGCGGTGCGGGCAGCCTGCAGCAGGCTGGCGCGCAAGCCCTCGGGCGCCTGGCCTAGCGCGCAGGACACGCCAGCGCGGTTGATCAGCAGAATGAGGCTGTGCGGATGTTCGCGCAACGCGGCATCGAGCAGGCGCGCGGCCTCGGGGGTGTTGCCGACATGGCTCCAGAAATTGGCCAGATAGCCTTGCGCCCGTGGCGAATGCGGATGCTCGCGTGCCCACACCAGCGCTTGCTGGAAGGGCTTGCCCCAGACATCGGCCCGGCGCGCGGTCTGCAGCGCAAACAAGGCCAGCAGCGCCACGGCGAACCAGATGGGCCAGCGCCTACGTGGCGCTGCTTGCGCCTCGCTGCCTTGCGCGGCGCGCACCAGCCAGATGGCCAGCGGCAGAAACATCAGCGCTGCCGGCAGGTAGTTGCGATGCTCGAACGCGAGTTCGAGCTGCAGCCAGGTGCTTTCCATCACCTGCCCGGCGAGATAGAAGCCCACGGCGACACCAGCCGCAGCCACCACGGGGCTGCGCGCCCAGCGCGACAGCGCGGCAAAGACGATGAGCGCCAGGATGCCGAGCACGGCGAACAGCGTGGACAGCGGCTGCAGCAGCCCGGTGGAGAGCACGATGTCGTCGTGGAACAAGCCGCCGTCATGGGTGCGCGCCAGCCAGATGTCGCCCAGATACGTCCAGACGATGCGGCTCTCGGTCAGTAGGCGCTCTAGCGGGGTGAAGTCGCGGCCCGCCGTGGCGCCCGTCCACAGGCCCGGCAGAAAGGTGGCGAGATAGCCCAGCACCGCCAGCGCGGGCAGGCGGATGAACGCCCAGCGCCAGACGAGAAACGTGCGCCCGCCTTGCGCGACGGCCGTGTGCTGGCGGTCGAACACCAGCGCCTCTAGCACCCAGGCCAATACCGGCAACAACGCGCCGTTCTCTTTGGAGAGCACCGCCAGCAGCGTGCCCAGTGCCAGCGAGAGGCTCATCCACACATAAGCCGCGCGCCTGCGCCCCTGCGCCAGCAACGACCGGCCATGCGCATAGCCCCAAAGCCCGGCGAACACAAAGGTGGCGGCGAGCATGGCCATGCGCTGCACCACATACAGCGTGGTGCTCACCCAGAACGGGTCGAGCAGCCACAGCCCTGCCGTCAGCAGGCCCACCCAAGCGGCGGGCTGCCGCGCCAGACCGAGCGCCCGCGCCAGCGCCGCGCTCAGCCCGGCAAGCAGCACGCCGTTGAGCAGGTGAAACGCCACGTTGGTGAGCTTGAACGCCTCGGGCGCTGCGGGCCAATTGCGGGCATCGAGCAGAAAGGTGGCAAGCGACAGCGGCCGTCCCGTCGGCCCGGCAAAACCCGAGGTGAGAAAGGCCACCACCTTCCACCATGTATCGATTTGCCCATAGTCGCCCAGCGGGGCGAGGTTGGAAAAATCGTCGAACAGAAAAGGCCCGGTGCGCCCGGGCCAGTAAGCCAGCCAGGCCAGCGCCAGCAACACCGCCAGCGCCGCGAGCGGCAGCATGCGGCGAAAGGTCGGGGCGGTGCTGGAAGACGGTGGGTTGTTGTGCATGGTTAGCGACTTTCCGTTTGTGCCTGGCCGCTGGCCTTCATCTTCTGCGCCAACTCCTGCGTCAGCTTCCTGATCTCCGCGTCGTGAATGCCAAAGCGATTGAGCTCGCGCATGCGTTCCAGCACGTTGCCCGCATCGCCGTAAAGCCCTGCGGCCACCTGCATGACGAACAGGTTTTTCCAGTAGTCGTACTTGCCGGGGTCGAGTGCCACGGCGCGCAGCATGAGCTGGTAGGCCAGCGGGTTGTCGTGCGCGAGGTTGGCGGCCCAGTTGGCTTGCAGGGTGACCAGATCGGCGCGGCTGGGGTTGCGCTGCACCGCGAAGGCGATCAACTGGTCGAGTTGCTGGACATCGCCCGGGGTGTAGTGGCACACGCCGTTGATGCTGCACTGAATCAGGCTGTAGAGCGCGCCGACGTCCTCCGCGCTCATCGGCGAGGTGGCGATGATGTGGTGCATCTCGGCCCACCAACGCGGCTGAATGGGCAGATCGTTCTTCGCCGACATGAACACCAGCGCCTGCAAGGGTTGCAGATCGGCGCCGGGCAGCAGCGCGCCCTGTTCCATCTGCCGCATGCCCATCTGGAACTGCGGGCTGCCCACGCCCTGCGCCGTGATGAGCATCATGCGGCCCAGGTCGTAACTGGCGCGGGGAGACTGCGGATGCGTGGTCGCCTCGAAGTACGCCAGCCGGTACGGATTGCCCCAGGTCTGCGCGCGGATGGCGGTAAACATGCCGTAAAGCGCGATTAAGGCTGACACACCGCCCACGGTGAGCAGGCGCAACGTGCCGCGGCGCTCGGCGTCCGGCGCGCGCCCCCTCCCGGCCTCCCCCACGCTGTGGGGGAGGTGAGAACTGCGCTGCGCGGCATTGGGAATGCCCCTCCCGGCCTCCCCCTCTGCGTGGAGGAGGGGTGTTTGCCCCCTCTCCACTTGTGGGGAGGGTTGGGGAGGGGGTTGTGCGGTGCTTGGGCTCCAAGTGAACAACAGCGCGAACAGCGCCAGAAAAATGCCCCAGTCTGGCAGATAGTTGCGGTGCTCATACACCAGTTCCAGCGGTACGAAGGTGGACAGCAGCGACTGCCCGGCAAACCACCAAAGCACGCCGAATGCAAACAGCGGCAGCCGCTTGCGCAGCCACAGCGCCGCGCCCAGCAGCGCCGCCAAAAACGCCCAGCTCGCCGCCGTCGTCCACGGCGACAGCCAGCCGGTGGAGAGCGCAATGTCATCGTGATAGAGCGAAAGCGCATCGGGCGAAGGCAGCACGATCCAGCGCAGATAGTCCACCAGCACCCGCCCTTCGGTGAGCAACCGCTCGCTCAAGGTGAACGGGCGCGCGGCGTAGGCCGAGCCATTGAGCGCGCTGGGCAGCAGCCACGCCAGGCCGAGTACGCCGGGAATCAGCAGCAGCACCACGAACACCGGAACCAGGGGATGGAGACCCCGCGGCAGTGCGTTTGCCCCCTCCCAACCTCCCCCACTGCGTGGAGGAGGCGTGTTTGCCCCCTCTCCACTCGTGGAGAGGGCCGGGGAGGGGAGGTATTGCGCCGCAAGCGCCCCCCGCAGCACCACCCATTCCAGCACGAAGGCGTAGGCCGACAGCATTACCCCGGTTTCCTTCGCCAGCGCGGCCACCGCCGTGCCGATGGCCAGGCTGCCCCAGATCCACGCCATCGCCCCGCGTCTGCCTGCGATCAGCCGCATGCGCCCGTGCCAGTAAGCCAGCAGCCCCAGCAGCACAAACGCCGAGGCCAGCGCCTCCTCGCGCTGAATCACATACAACACCGCCGTGAGCTGAATCGGCGCCAGCACCCAGGCCGCAGTGGCCAGCAGCGCCAGCGTGGGCGCGCCCACCAGCCAAGGGCGCGGCGCCCGCCCCTCCAGCCAGCCCAGCACCCGCACCGACAGCAGCCAGATCAGCCAACCGTTGAACAGATGCAGCAGCACATTGGAGAGCTTCAGCGGCCAGGGGTTCATGCCGGTGAACACCATCTGCGCGGCAAAGCTGAACATCGACAGCGGCCGATCCAGCGGCCCCGCGTGCGCGCTCCAGATCGCGTGCCAGAAGTGCGTCTGCAACGCGCTTTGCGCAAACGCCGCGTTGTCCACCAGATTGCCGAAGTCGTCGAACACATACCCGCCCGACAGGCCCGGCCAATACACCAGCAGGCCGAGGGCGAGAATGCCGAGCAGTACGAACGGGGCGGCCCGCAGCTTGGCAGATTTCATGAGGCTGCGCCTGCCCAGACGCCCACGCTGCTGGCCTCGGCTGCGCGCAGCAACGCCGCATCCTGTGTGGCCAATGGCAAGCCCTCGTGCAAGGCCAGGGCGAGGGTGCTGGCGTCGTAGGCGCTCAGTTCATATTGCCGGGCCAAGGCCAGCAACTCCCCAGGCGCGCTATCTGCGGGCTGAGACAAGGGCTGAATGGGCAAGGCGGCCAGCAGCGCCAGAAAGCGATGGCTACGCGCCTCATTGCAGCGACCACGCCGTTCTGCAACCCGTAGCACGTTGGCAATTTCCAGCGTCCAGAGCAGCGGAACGCAGGCGGCATGATGGCGCAAGCTCTCCAGCGCTGCGGACGCATAGGCGCTGGCCTCATCCTCAAAAAACCAGGCCAGCGTGACCGAAGCATCCAGAACGAACCGGCTCACCGTCTGCCGTCCTCGATGAGCGCGCGAACCGAACCTTCGCCCGTGGTGCACCCGCGGGAAAAACCACGAAGTTCCTCGATGGCCGCAAGCGGGTCGGGCGTGGCCGTGTGCACCGGAGCGAGCTGCGCCACCGGCTGCCCATGCCGAGTGATGGTGATGCGCTCCCCCGCCGCCACCCGCTTGAGCAAGGCGGGCAAATGCGTCTTTGCCTCAAAGGCCCCAACATCCATGACAGCGCTCCCGCAGACTGGTCTGATCTGGTTGATTGTTGTTGAATCCGCCAAGACTGGCAACTGGGAAAAGATAAGGAGCGAAACCCGACCCCGGAATCTCTCCCTGATGCGTCAAGGCATTTGCGTCGCCATGAAAAAACCCGCCTCACGGCGGGTTTCTGGGTGAAGAAATAGGGATTGTAAGAAGCTAGACAAACCCCATTCTTTCATTCCTGAAGTTATTGGCCCTTGCAAGAGGATGGCAGATATTTCTGTTTCAAATCGTTTGATTTGCAAGTCCATTGTACCGATCCGCCTGCCACGATTGCGGAGAGTTGCAAATGTTTGCCGGTAAGGTTAGCGGCATTTGCTTGATTTCCATAAGTCACGTCAATCACGCCAGGGAGCGCAACTCCGGCTCCGTCCGTTCCAGTGCCCACATCGGCCACATAATTTCCGGTTATGGAGCCAGGTGCCGCCAAGCCAGCAGCGGCATTGTCGGCGGGGAATGTTCCTTTATTTGTATAGTATTCCGCTAATGCGGTCTTCGCGCCATCGGCCAGCGACAAACCTTCAGTCGCCTGCGCCCGAATCGTGTAATCCTGATACGCCGGAATCGCGATGGCCGCCAAAATACCAATAATCGCCACGACGATCATCAATTCGATCAGCGTGAAACCTTGTTGCAGTTGCTTTTTCATCTGAAACTCCTGAGAGTGGAAAGTAAAAAAATCAATCACGGTTGGGCAAAAAAATCACCGCAGCCCGGGGCGGAACTAAGTCTGGAGATGCCGCGGCCCCAGACTGCGGTGGACTGACATCACCCCCCGATGGGCAAGAGAGATAGAGCACATGCCGTGCCAGCCATTTTGTGTCTTGTTCGCCCCGACGTTCCGTGAACTGCTTCACGAAATCCGGCGCATCGGCCCGCTTAGCCGCCGACAATCTTTGCCGCCCCTGCCAATTTTTGTCAGGTGAGGCGAAAATTGGCGATGCGCGCAAGCGCCCAAGCCGCCGCGAGGGGCGATTTGGCGCAGGTCAGCTTGCTGACGCGGCTGGAAACCAAGTGGGTGTTGCGCGGCGGGGACAAGGTGGGCTGGCCGGAGGGGATCGGGCTGTTCAAAAAACTGCTGGAATGCGCCGACCTGCTGATTAAAAACGAGGAGTGGTTATCGCGGTGGCCGCAACCCCCTCCCAGCCTCCCCCACTGCGTGGAGGAGGAGCAAACACGCCCTCTCCACTTGTGGGGAGGGTTGGGGAGGGGAAGGTTTTTGCGCGGAGACCAAGACACTCTGAATTCTCAAACTCGCGCCTGCCAGCATCCGCGCCGAGGCGAAGCCTCACCTCATGGACAGTCTGGGTTTAACTGCACGAAGTCGGCAGATAGGCGCGGGGGACGCCGTTGGCGTCTGCATGAGTGGTGCAGGTCCATCGCAGGGCACCTGCCGAACTAGTTGCCGAGAGGTAAAGCACCTTGCCGTTCAGGTTGGAATTGGCATTGTTGCCATAAGTCATCTTGATCAGCCCCGACGTGACCGTAACGCTGCTCACATAGTTGCCGCTGATCGAACTCGGGGAAACCAGTCCGGCTGACTGGTTGGAATTGGGGAAGACGCCATGTTGCGAGTAGTAATCCCAAATCGCATTTTTCGCCCCGCCCGCCAGACTCAGCCCCTCAGCCACCTGCGCGCGGACCGATGATGGCGACCACGATCATCAGCTCGATGAGGGTGAATCCGCGCTCAAGGTGGCGCAACGAAGGAAGGGCAGGCGCGCGCATGGTCTGTGCTCGATGGGGCAGGGCCGGTAGGTTTGTAAGCAATCGTGATTCTGGCTCTGCAATTTGAAGGCCATCGACGCCGGTCGCAACAAGGGCCGCATTGTGTGAAAAGCTTCACAGTTTTTCGCACCAAAGAGCTGGTGCGGTGACGGTTTACGGCGCAGATGAGCCGGATTTGTCAGTACGACGCTTGCGGCTGACAATTTTTGCGCGTTAGGCCCAAATCCCGGCTATTTGATGTCGGCGTAAATCTCGGACAGAGGAATGTCCAGTTCCAGGCAGTCGAGGTGCAGTGCGCCCTCGACCATGCGATCGTGCACCCAGCCTTGGGGCGTGCGGCGGTAGCGGTCGATGCACAGGGCATCCTGGTCGACCAGCACATATTCCCGCAGGCTGGGAAGCAGGCCGTAAGCGAGGCGCTTTTCCCGGCGGTCGATGCGTTCGGTGCCCTTGGAGAGCACTTCGATGATGAGGCAGGGGCGGGTGCAGTAGAGGTTGTGCCGATCTTCCGGGTCGCAGGTGAGGATGAGGTCGGGGTAGTAGAAGAAGGTTTCTCCTTCATGCTCGACACGCACTTTCATATCGGCGATGAAAAGCTGGCAACGCCGGGCGCGGGCCTGTGCGCCCAGGGCGAAGGCAAGCGCGGCGGCGATCAGGCCGTGCTTGCGACTTGCCCCGCCCATGGCGACGACCTGGCCGTCGAGGTATTCGTGCTTGATGTCAGTGAGCTGTTCGCCCTCAAGGTAGTCTTCAACGCTGACGGCGAGCTTGAGCGCGGGTATGGGGGGCATGGTGATGTCCTGTACCTTTAGGGAAGACCATCGTATTCTGCACGAGTTGAGGGGAATTGACTTCGGCGGACACTCTCCAGAAAACGCCGGGTCGCCCCCCTTAGGGGGAGTCGGGTAAATCCTGCCTATGGGGCTGCTCAGAGGACACTGCCATGCAAGTCATCGATTCCATCGTGACCGAGGCCGCCGCGCTCACCGCGCTGCGGCGTGATCTGCACGCGCACCCCGAGCTGTGCTTCGAGGAGCAGCGCACGTCCGACGTGGTGGCGGCGCGGCTGGCCGCCTGGGGGGTGGAAGTACACCGCGGTCTGGGCAAGACCGGGGTGGTGGGGGTGATTCATGGCCGCGACGGCGGGCGGGGTAGCGACGGAAGTGGCCGGATGATCGGCCTGCGCGCCGACTTCGACGCCCTGCCGGTAACGGAATTCAACACCTTCGCCCACGCCAGCCAACACCCTGGCAAGATGCACGCCTGCGGCCACGATGGCCACACCGCCATGCTGCTGGCAGCCGCGCAGCATCTGGCCAAGTCGCGCGATTTCGACGGCACGGTGGTGTGCATCTTCCAGCCGGCCGAAGAGGGCGGCGGCGGGGCGCGCGAGATGATCGCAGACGGCCTGTTCGAGCGTTTTCCGGTGCAGGCGGTGTTTGGCATGCACAACTGGCCGGGCCTTCCCGCAGGGCACTTCGCGGTGAAGGCCGGGCCGGTGATGGCCTCAAGCAATGAGTTTCACATCAAGCTCACCGGCAAGGGCGCGCATGCGGCCATGCCGCATCTGGGCATCGACCCGGTGCCTGCGGCCTGCCAGATGGTGCAGGCGTTCCAGACCATCGTCACCCGCAACCGCGCCCCGCTCGACCCGGCGGTGATCTCGGTCACCATGATTCATACCGGCGAGGCGACCAATGTGATTCCCGAATATGCCGAGATTCAGGGCACGGCGCGCACCTTCACCACCGAGACGCTCGACCTGATCGAAGCCCGCATGCGCGACATCGCCACCCACACCGCGGCGGCCTTTGGCGTGGGCTGCGAGTTTGCGTTCAAGCGCCACTATCCGCCCACGGTCAATCACCCCGCCGAGGCCGAGTTCGCCCGGCGGGTGATGGTGGAGATGGTGGGCGCGGAGGCGGTGCACGAGTCGCATGCCCGGCCACGGCGAAGGGCCATGCACCCTGCACAACCCGAACTACGACTTCAACGACGACCTCATTCCGCTGGGCGGCAGTTTCTGGGTAAGGCTGGCGCAGGCGTGGTTGAAAAGCGGGGCCGGGCAGCAGGACAATCGGCGCTGATTGGGCTTCGATGAGCAGCGGAGAGCGTGATGGCAGCGAACTTGCAAGACTATGCACCGCGCATGAGCGTGCAGGAGTATCTGGACACCGAACCTTTGTCGGAGGTGAAGCGCGAATACCTCGACGGCATGGTGGTGGCGATGGCCGGGGCGAGCGACCGGCATGGGTTGATTTGCACGGCCTTGGCCATCGCGCTGGGACCGCTGGCGCGCAAGTCGGGTTGCCAGTTGTTCATCGCCGACATGAAGGTGCGGGTGCAGGCGCTTCGCGGCACCTACTTTTATTACCCGGACTTGGTGCTGAGTTGTGACGCGCAAGACCGCGAGTCGCCGTATTACCGTAGGCGACCCTGCCTGGTGGTGGAGGTGACGTCGCCCAGCACCGAGCGTATCGACCGGCGGGAAAAACTGTTCGCCTACCAGCAGGCGCCGGGTCTGCGGGAATACCTGATCGTGGACAGTGCGAGCGCGACAGTCGATCGCTACCACCGCGCCCAAGGCGCGCCGGGCGAAGAGTGGGATTTCACCCGCTGCACCGCTGGCGCGCTGCGGTTGGACTGAAAATGAACGAACGCTCGGCGGCGATGCAGGTGAGTTGGGCGTCGAGCCCGCTGGCTTCATGCAGCGTCCACGAGCCGTCGGCGTTGCGGCTGAAGGCTTCGACGTGAGGCTGGCCCTGCGCGACGAAAAGCACGGTCTGCAAACTGGGCAATAGGCGGTAGGCGGCGAATTTGTCGCCGCGGTCGTGGCCTTCGGTCGAGGGCGAAAGCACCTCGACGATGAGCCGTGCATCTTGTTGCACGGTACGCCGCTCGGCGTCTGCTGCCGAGCAGGTGACGAACACATCGGGATAGAAGCTGGCGTCGGCGGCATCGACTTGCAGCTTGACGTCGGCCATATACACCCGGCAAGGCGTGCCGTGGGTTTGGCTGCGCAGGGCGATGGCGGCATTCAGACAGAGGGTGTTGTGCACGGTGCTGCCACCGGCCATGGCGAAGACTTCGCCGCCGATGTATTCGTGGCGCTCGGTCTGGGTTTCTTCCCAGGCGAGATAGTCTTCAAAGGTGAAATGAGCTCGGGACAGCACGGCGGACATGGCGTCTCCTTGGTGAGCGTGACCAGTATGAGCGTGACAAGTTTACGGCGCAGCGCCTTCGGTCGCGCAGGTCTTGACGATCTGCCCGCCGAGTTGGCCTGACACTTTTTGCAGCGCGCCGAGTTGCTCGGGCGTGAGCGCGGGCAGGCGCAGCACGGTGCGGCTCAGTCCGGCATTGCGCTGCACCACCTTGGCGCCCTGTACGCCTTGCTTGCGCACGATCTGCAACTGCTGCTGCGCCGCGGCTTCGTTGGCAAACACGCCCAGCGAAATGCCGGGCTCGTAGCGTGGGCGGTCGGTCACCGGGGCGAAGACCTTGACCTTGCCTTGCTGGGTGATTTCGTCGAGCGCGGTGCGCATGGCGCTTTGGCTGGGATAGGGGCCGAGCAGCACCATCCATTGCGCGGGCACAGGCGCGTTGAGGACTGTGGGCTTGAGCCCGGCCTGCGCCAGTGCGGACTGCGCCTGCGCGAGCGCCTCGGCTTCGAGCGCGCCGTAGGGGCCGATCTGTCGGCAGACGGCATTGGCGGTACGGGCGGGCTCGGCGCTGGCCGGGGCGGACGCGTTGATCGGGGCGGACGGCAGGCTGGCCGGAATAGCAGGTGCGGAAGGCGTGGGCTGCGGCGGGATGGCGGGCGTGGCGGAGGCGCTGGCCAACGGGGTGATCTGCACCTGCTCGGGGTGGATTTGCAGTGCCAGGCGCTGCGGCTCGCGCTGAGTCACTGGCCCGAGCCCGACCCCCGCCATCCAGCCCTGCGACCAGGCGAAAAACACGAGGTTGACGAGCAGCAGGGCAAGGAGCAGGGTGCGCATGGGTCAGTGGGATTGAGGGCGTTCGGGAGGGCGTTATGGAGGGCGTTCGGCCCCGTCATTTTGCCGCGTCCGCCATACCTGCGGCGCGCAGGCGCAGCGACACGTCGGCGCTGCGCACGCGGCGTTCGCCCTCGGGCGTGCTCACGCGCAGCGCGCCGTCGGCGGCTATGCCCAGCGCGACGCCGGAAAACAGCGTTTGCCCATGATCGAGCACCGCAACCGTCTGGCCGCTCCAGGCGTGCAGCGCGTTCCAATGGGTGAGCGCCTCGCTTACGCCGCGCGGGCTTTGCTGCAGGCCGTCGAGCAAGGCGGGGGCGAGAGCGGCGAGCACCTGCTCCCGCGAGAGATCGAGCCCGGCGACGTTCAGTCCCGTCGCCTGCGGCTGATCGGCCGGGGCGCCCAGGTTGAGCCCGAAGCCGATGACGCCCCAGCGCGCCTGCGGCGTGTCGGCCATTTCCACCAGAATGCCGCCGAGCTTGCGCCAGCCACTGGAGGCGTCCGCCGCGGGCAGGAGCAGATCGTTGGGCCACTTCAGGCGCACTTGCGCAGCGCCGAGCGCGTGCAGCGCCTGCGCCAGCCAGACGCCCACGGCCAGGCTCAGCGGGCCCGGTTCACGCTTGCGCGGATCGGGCCAGGCCAGCGAGCACAGCACGCTGCTTTGCGCATCGTCGGCCCAGGGCCGGCCCTGACGCCCGCGGCCCGCGGTTTGCTGGCCGGTGGCGAGCAGCGTCGGCCCGTCGAGCCGCCCGGCTCGCGCCTCGGCCAGCAGATCGGCATTGGTCGAGCCGGTGCGTGGGGTCCAGCGCACGGTGCAGGCGGGGTGGCTGACGGCGAGTTGCGCGCGCAGGGCGCCCTTTGCTCATTTGCCTTTGCGCCTCTTGGGCGCGAGCAGGGTGCCGCGGCAGTTGGGGGCGCCGCAGCGGCAGGCGTAGTCGCGCTTGAGTTTGGCGGTGTAGCGGGCGTCGAGTTCAAGGGCGTAGTCGAAGAACAATTCTTCGCCGGGGGCGATGTCGCGCAGGGCGTCGATGAACACGCGGCTGCCGACTTGCTGCGCTTCGCAGTTGGGCGCGCAGGAGTGGTTGATCCAGCGGGCGCTGTTGCCTTGCACGCCGCCGTCGATCACGGTGTCGTCGCCCAGTGAGAAGTAGAAGGTGTGATTGGGCTGGGCCGGGTCGCGCGGGTGGCGGCGCAGGGCTTCGGGCCAGTCGATGCGCTCGCCCTTGTATTCCAGCAGGCGCTGCCCGGCGTGGATGGGGCGGCGGGCGAACACCCCGCGTCCGTGGATGGGAGAATCTTGCACTTGGGTGTAGGGGCCGCCGGAGGGAGCAATGGCGGGGGCGGGGCGGCTTTTGGGCATCGGTGGTCAGGGCGAGACGGGTGGGAATGCGCGGCGGCGAAGAAACTCGGTAAAGTAAAAAAAGAGAACGCGAGAGGTGGAGGAGACAAACCGCCCGTGATCGTTCTCGTTATGGTCGAAATCGAGGCATTCTAGGGAGCCGTCATCATGGATCAATCTCGTCGTACTCAGTTGAAAGGGTTTGCCGCCGCGCTCGGCGCTGTGGCCGTGCCCGCCTGGGCGCAAAACGTGGCCGAGCAGGCCAGCGCGCTGGAGAAAAAAGACAAGAAGGCCGTGCCCTTGCCGAAGGAGGGCAGCGTGTTTACGCTGCCGCCCACGGTGGAGTTGCTGGGCGGCAAGACGCTGCACACCAAGGACTGGGCGGGCAAGGTCATCGTGCTGGAATACTGGGCTACCTGGTGCCCGTTCTGCGCGCGGCAGATGCCGCATGTCGAGGCGCTATACAAGAAGGAGCACAGCCGCGGGCTGGAAGTGCTGGCCCTGTCCATCGACAAGAAGGCGGCCGATATTGCGCCGTTTCTCAAGAGCAAGAACTACACCTTTCCGGTGGCGTGGCTGTCGCCCGCGCTGGCCAAGGTGCTTCCCAAACCCGCGGGTCTGCCGGTCACCATTGTCATTGGCCGCGACGGCCGGGTGAAGATGGCCGATTCGGGCGAGCTGTTCGCCGAAGACATCGCGGGCATCGCCAAATTTCTTTGATCGCATCCATTCCGTCCTATGAGTAAAACCCTGGTCATCGCCGAAAAGCCCAGCGTGGCACAAGACATCGTGCGCGCGCTGACGCCGCAGTCGGGCAAGTTCGACAAACATGATGAGTATTTCGAGAACGAGCAGTATGTCGTGACGTCGGCGGTCGGCCATCTGGTGGAAATCAAGGCGCCGGACGACTTCGAGGTCAAGCGCGGCAAATGGAGCTTCGCCCATCTGCCGGTCATTCCGCCGCACTTCGATCTGAACCCGATCGAAAAGACCAAGAGCCGACTGGCGGCGGTGGTCAAACAACTCAAGCGCAAGGATGTGACCGCGCTGGTGAACGCCTGCGACGCGGGGCGCGAGGGCGAGCTGATTTTCCGCCTCATCCTGCAATACGCCGAGGGCAAGAAGGCGCTGGACAAGCCGGTGAAGCGGCTGTGGCTGCAGTCGATGACGCCGCAGGCCATCCGCGAAGGGTTCGAGCGTCTGCGCGCCGATGCCGACATGCGGCCGCTGGCCGATGCCGCGCGCAGCCGCAGCGAGGCCGACTGGCTGGTGGGCATCAACGGCACGCGGGCGATGACCGCGTTCAATTCGAAGGACGGCGGCTTTTTCCTCACGCCGGTGGGCCGGGTGCAGACGCCCACGCTGTCCATCGTGGTGACGCGCGAGGAGCAGATCCGCAAGCACATTGCCCGCGAATACTTCGAGGTGCACGCGCAGTTTGGCGCGCCCGCCGGGGCGTATGCGGGCAAGTGGTTCGATCCGGCGTTCAAGCGAGGGGAAGATGCAGACGTCCGCGCCGACCGGCTGTGGGACAAGGCGCGCGCTGAAGCCATCGTCGCCGCCTGCAACGGACAGCCCGCCACGGTGCGCGACGAATCCAAGCCGTCCACCCAGCTCTCGCCCGCGCTGTTCGACCTCACCTCTTTGCAGCGCGAGGCCAACGGGCGCTTTGGCTTTTCCGCCAAGACCACGCTCGGCTTGGCGCAGGCGCTGTACGAAAAGCACAAGGCGCTGACCTATCCGCGAACCGACTCGCGCCATCTGCCCGAAGACTATCTCGCCGTGGCGCGGCAGACCGCGCAGGCGCTGGCCGAGGCGGGCGGGGCCATCGCGCCGCACGCACGCCGCGCGCTGGAGGCCGACTACATCCGCCCGAGCAAGCGCGTGTTCGACAACGCCAAGGTGTCGGATCACTTCGCCATCATCCCCACCACGCAGACGCCGGGCGCACTCACCGAGGCCGAGGCCAAGATTTACGACCTGGTGGCGCGGCGCTTTCTCGCCGTGTTCTTCCCGGCGGCGGAATCTCTGGTGACCACGCGCATCAGCACCGTGGGCGCGCATCAGTTCAAGACCGAGGGCAAGATTCTGGTCAAACCCGGCTGGCTGGAAATCTACGGCAAGGAAGAGCAGGGCGCAGATGACAACCTGCCCGCCGTGAAAGAGGGCGACGCGGTGCAGGCCGAGACCGTGGAACTCAAAACCCTCAAGACCCGCCCGCCCGCGCGCTACTCCGAAGCGACCTTGCTGGGCGCGATGGAAAACGCGGGCAAGATGGTGGAAGACGAAGAACTCGCCGAGGCGATGTCGGGCAAAGGGCTGGGCACGCCGGCCACGCGCGCGGCCACCATCGAAGGCTTGCTGGCCGAGGCGTATATGGTGCGCGAGGGCCGTGAGCTCATTCCCACCGCCAAGGCCTTCCAGCTCATGACCCTGCTGCGCGGCCTGCAGGTGGAAGAACTCACCAAGCCCGAACTCACCGGCGGCTGGGAGCACAAGCTGGCGCAAATGGAGCGCGGCCAGCTCTCGCGCGAAGCCTTCATGCGCGACATTGCCGGCATGACCGAAACCATCGTGCGCCGCGCCAAGGAATTCGACCGCGACACCGTGCCCGGCGACTACGCCACGCTGCAAACGCCCTGCCCGAACTGCGGCGGCGTGGTCAAGGAGAACTACCACCGCTACGCCTGCACGCAGTGCGATTTTTCCATCGGCAAACATCCGGGCGGACGCAGCTTCGAGCTGGCCGAAGTGGAGCAGCTGCTGCGCGACAAGCACCTCGGCCCGCTCACCGGTTTTCGCAGCAAGATGGGCCGCCCGTTCGCCGCCGAACTCAAGCTGGCGCAGGAAGACGGCAAAGGGCAGTGGAAACTCGAATTCGACTTCGGCGACAGCGCGCCCGGCAGCGACGGGGGCGAAGCGCCCGACTTCAGTTCGCAACAGCCGCTGAGCGCCTGCCCCAAATGCGGCAGCGCGGTGTATGAAGCGGGCAGCAGCTATGTCTGCGAAAAGAGCGTGGGCCCGGCGCCGAGCTGCGACTTTCGCAGCGGCAAGATCATTTTGCAGCAGCCCATCGAGCCCGAGCAGATGCGCAAGTTGCTCCAAACTGGCCGCACCGATCTGCTCGACGGCTTCGTCTCGGCGCGCACCAAACGCAAGTTCAAGGCGTTTCTGGTGAAACAAACGGGTGGCAAAATCGGCTTCGAGTTCGAGCCGCGCCCGGCCAAAGCGCCGGCGAAAAAAGCGGCCGCCAAAAAGGCAACGGCGTGACAACTGGGCGTCATGCTGCAAGCGCAAGATGCACGGGATGATCAACGCCGCTCACCATCATGACGATTCGAATTCCATTTGACCTGCGCTGGTTCGCGCACCGCGGCGGGGGCGATGCCGCGCCCGAGAACACGCTGGCTGCGTTCGAAGTCGGCTTCAAGGCCGGTTTTCGCGCGTTTGAATGCGATGTGAAACTCAGTGCCGACAGCGTGCTGTGGCTGCTGCACGACGACACGCTCGACCGCACCACCGACGCGCGCGGCCCGGCGGCGCCCTGGCGCTGGGAAAACCTGCAACTGGTGGATGCCGGAAGCTGGCACAGTGCGACCTTCAAGGGCGAGCCTCCGGCCTCGCTCGATCAGGTGCTCGACTTCGCCGCGCGCCATGCGGCCTGGCTGAACCTGGAAATCAAGCCCAACCCCGAGCAGGATGCACAAACCGGCGAGGCCGTGGCGCGCCGCGTGGTGCAGTGGCTGGCCGATCAGCCCTCAGCTCCGCGACCCTTGCTGTCCTCCTTTTCGCTTGCCGCGCTGCAGGCGGCACGCGCGGTGCTCGACGCCCTGCAGGCCGATGTGCCGCTGGCCTATTTGGTGGAAACCTACGACGATCAGGCGCTGGCGCAGGCCGTGGCGCTGGGCGCCGAGGGGCTGCACACTGATTGGCAACAGGTGACGCCTGCGGTCGTGGCGGCAGTGCATGCGCGCGGACTGAAGCTGCGCGCCTATACGGTGAATGACGCCAATCAGGCGAGAGCGCTGCTGGCTGACGGGCTGGACGGTCTGTTTACCGACCGCCTGGATCTGCCTTCTCGTTTGTAAGTCCGGCGTGCCAAAGCTCAGATAGCAACGCCCGGCTGTACTGGCTGGCCACGGCGTGGATGAAGCGGCCGAAGTCGATGTGGGCGGTGTCGTCGGCGCGGTCGGAAATGGTGCGCACCAGCGCGAAGGGCACGTCGTAATCGCGGCAGACCTGCGCCACTGCGGCACCCTCCATCTCTACCGCGAGCGCGTCGGGCAGCGCCCGGCGCAGCGCATCGCTGTCGGCGCGGGTTGAGATAAAGCGGTCACCGCTGACAATCAGCCCGCGATGCACGCGTGGGGTGTGCAGCCCGAAAGTCTGGCGGGTTTCGGCATCAATCAAGGGCTCGGCCTGCGCTGACAAAAGCCGCTGCGCAGCGGCGTGCAGGCGGTCGGTGAGCGCGCGGTTTGCAACAAAGTGCGTCAACCCCGTGTCGGGCACTTCGTATTGCGGATAGAGCGGTCGGGCATCGAGGTCGTGCTGCAGCAGCGTGTCGGCAATCACCAGATCGCCCACTGCCACGCCGCCTCCCAGGCCGCCAGCCACGCCGGTGAACAGCAGCGCGTCGCAGCCGAATTCGACAATCAAGCTGGTGGTCGTGGCGGCCGCCGCCACTTTGCCGATGCCGCACAGCACCAGCACCACTTCGCTGCCCCACAGCGTGCCCAGGGTGTAGTCGCGGCTGCCGTGACGCACACCGCGCGTCTGCTGCAAATATTCCAGCAAACCCTGCTGCTCCTGCGCAATGGCGCTGACGATGCCGAAACGCGCCGCGTTCATCGCTTGCGCCCGATGCGGCTTAGCCGGGTCAGGCCGAACGCTGTTTGTTCTGTGTCAAACAGTAAACTGTGTACGGATTTATTCTCACGCATCGTCAACAACAGGGAGGAAGACATCATGGGATCTGCTTGGCAAGGATTGCTCGGCACCGATTATGGTCTGTTCAGCTTGATTGGCATCATTTTCATGCTGGGCATCGGCGTATTTTTTATCTGGTTTTTCAGCCGCAAAATTCAGCAGAGCGCCGACGAGCATGCGCGCGAACTGCGCAAAGGCGCAAGCAAGCCGCCAGTCAACAACGGCCGCAGCTAAGAGCGTCTGATTTTGGCTGACGCTGCCTATTCGGCGACCCCTTCGGCTGCCTGATCCCCCGGGCTAACCCTGCGCGCTTCAGCCGCGGGTTGACGTATGCTCTTGCCGGTTACAAAAAAATACAAGTCATTTCACAACACAACAAATCAACGGAGATCGCCATGCAGCGTCGTCAAGCAGTCATTGGTCTGGGGTTGGCCGCAGCCGGTTTGGGTCTGAGCCCCCTGGTGCGGGCGCAACAGCCCATCGTCATCAAGTTCAGCCATGTGGTCGCGCCCAACACCCCCAAAGGGCAGGCCGCCGAATACTTCAAAAAATTGGCGGAAGAGCGCACCAAGGGCCGGGTGAAGGTGGAGGTCTATCCCAACAGCCAGCTCTATAAAGACAAGGAGGAAATGGAGGCGCTGCAGCTCGGTTCTGTGCAGATGCTCGCGCCTTCGCTGGCCAAGTTCGGACCGCTGGGGGCCAAGGAATTCGAATTGTTCGACCTGCCCTACATCTTCGACGACTACACCGCCCTGCACAAGATCACGCAAGGCCCCATCGGCGCCGGGCTGCTGAAAAAGCTCGAATCCAAGGGCATTCTCGGTTTGGCCTATTGGGACAACGGCTTCAAGGACATGAGCGCCAACAAGCCGCTGCGCAATCCCGCAGACGCCAAGGGCCTGAAGATGCGCATCCAGTCGAGCAAGATTCTTGAGATGGAAATGCGCGCCATCGGCGCCATTCCGCAAGTGCTGGCGTTCTCCGAGGTGTATCAGGCGCTGCAGACCGGGGTGGTGGACGGCACCGAGAATCCGCCGTCCAACTTCTACACCCAGAAGTTCTATGAAGTGCAGAAGGCCATGACGCAGACCCAGCACGGCTATCTGGGCTATGCGGTCATCGTCAACCAGAAGTTCTGGGATGGCTTGCCGGCCGACATTCGCAAAACGCTCGATCAGGCCATGGTCGAAGCCACCGATTTCGCCAACAAGGTGGCGAAGAAGGACAACGACGATGCCACCGAAGCGGTGCGCAAGTCGGGCAAGTGCGAGGTCATCGCGCTCACTCCGGCCGAGCGTCTGGCTTGGAAAAAGGCGATGGTGCCGGTTTACAAACAGGCCGAGTCGCGCGTGCCCAAGGCGCTGATGGACTCTGTGTTCAAGGCGACCGGTTTCGATCCCGCCAAGCTCTGAGTCGTTCAGAATCGATGTGCGAAGCCCGTGCCCAGTCGGCATGGGCTTTTGTCGTTCTGGCCCGTCAACCCCCTTCCTGATCGGACCCTCCCATGTCTGCTCTTGCCCTGTTCAACCGCGTGCTCGACCGGTTGGAAGAAACGCTGATCGCCATTCTGATGGCGGCGGCGACCTTGCTCATTTTTGTTGCCGTCGTGCATCGCTATATGGCGGGCTTTGCCATTCCGGGCTTGCAGGACTGGCTGTTGTCGCTCAACTTGAGCTGGGCGCAGGAACTCTGCATCTATATGTTCGTGTGGATGGCCAAGTTCGGCGCGGCGTATGGCGTGCGCACCGGCATCCATGTGGGCGTGGACGTGTTGGTCAACCGCCTTGCGCCGGAAAAACAAAAACCCGTCATTCTGTTCGGTCTGCTGGCCGGAGCGCTGTTCACCGGCACGGTTGCGGTCATGGGCGCGAACTTTGTCTGGCATGTCGCCCATACCGTCCAGACTTCGCCCGATCTCGAAGTGCCGATGTGGTGGGTGTACCTGGCGATTCCGCTCGGATCGTCGTTGATGTGCTACCGCTTTTTGCAGGTCGCTTGGCGCTTCAACCGCGACGGGCAATTGCCGCACCACGATCCGGGCGCGGTGGAAGGGCTGGATGAGCCGATGGAGATCGCGCCCGGTGCGGACAACATTCATCCGGTGCCGCAGATGGGAGGTGCGAAATGAGCGCGCTGATCATTTTCGCCCTGCTGCTCGCCCTGATGCTCACGGGCATGCCCATTTCCATCGCCCTCGGGCTGACGGTGCTCACCTTCTTGTTCACCATGACCGATGTGCCGATCCAGGCCGTCGCGCTCAAGCTGTTCACCGGGATCGAGAACTTCGAGATCATGGCGATTCCGTTCTTCATTCTGGCCGGCAACTTTCTGACCCACGGTGGCGTGGCGCGCCGCATGATCACCTTCGCCAGCAGCCTCATCGGACATTGGGCCGGCGGGCTGGGGCTGGCCGGGGTGCTGGCTTGCGCGCTGTTCGCCGCGGTGTCGGGGTCCAGCCCGGCCACCGTGGTGGCGATCGGCTCCATATTGATGCCGGCCATGGTCAAGGCCGGGTTTCCGCCGCGCTTCGGAGCCGGGGTCATCACCACCTCGGGCGCGCTGGGCATTCTCATTCCGCCGTCGATCGTGATGGTGCTGTATTCAGTTTCCACCAATTCGTCGGTGGGCGCGCTGTTCATGGCCGGGGTGGTGCCCGGCATCATGCTGGCCACTATGCTGGGCGCGACCACCTGGTGGCGCGCCTGGCGAGGCAAGTACCCGCGCCAGCCTCGGGCGACTTGGGCGCAGCGCGGCAAGGCGCTGCGTGAGAGTTTCTGGGGGCTGATGCTCATCCTCATCGTGCTGGGCGGCATTTACAGCGGCATGTTCACCCCTACCGAGGCGGCGGCGATGAGCGCGGTGTATGCCTTCATCATCGCCGTGTTCGTCTACAAGGATCTCAAGCTCAGCGATGTGCCGCGGGTGCTGCTGGCTTCGGCCAATATGAGCGCCATGCTGCTTTACATCATCACCAACGCGGTGCTGTTCTCGTTCCTGATGACCTCGGAGCACATTCCGCAAAACATGGCGCAGTGGCTGCTGGGCGCGGGCCTGGGGCCGATTGCCTTCCTGCTGCTGGTGAATGTGCTGCTGCTGGTGGCCGGCAATGTGATGGAGCCGTCGAGTATCGTGCTGATTCTCGCGCCCATTCTGTTTCCCGTGGCCATGCAACTGGGCATCGACCCGATCCACTTCGGCATCATCATGGTGGTGAATATGGAAGTGGGCATGTGCCACCCGCCGGTGGGCCTCAACCTTTATGTCGCCAGCGGCATCGCCAAGATGGGCATCACCGAACTCACCATCGCGGTGTGGCCTTGGCTGCTGACCATGCTGGTGTTTCTGGGCCTGGTGACCTACATCCCGGCAATCAGCCTGGCATTTCCGCGCTGGCTGGGCATGGTGCAGTGAACCCTAGCGCGGCTCAGAGGGTGTGAATGAATTCGGCGTAGCCGAGCAGTGCGCCCAAAGGGTTCCAATCAAGGCGCAAAGCACAGCCGTGCCCATCGGCACGGCGCGCGCTTACAACACCGAACGCAACGCCGAGTGGGGCGATTTGGGCGCGATGAGCGGGCATGGCGGATTTGTTCACACCCTCTCAGGCCGCTTGCGCTTCGTCGGGCTGGCTGCAGGTCCATTTCTCGCCCATGTCGGACGAGAGGTAGCCGACCAGGCGGAAGTTGTCTTGCGTGGCGATATTTGGCAGAGTGCGGTAAATGGCCACGCCATAAGCCCCTCGCAGCCGGGCGTGCTCCGCCTTGGCCAGCGCCTCGACGACTGCGTGGTCGCCGACGGCCACGACATAACTGTGCTGCTCGGCCTCGCCGTGGTGGAAGGCCTGGGCGAAATAGATGAATGTGTTGGCGTTTGTCATGGAAAACCTCCTTGCGTAAGCCGAATGATCAATGCGAAAAGCATAGGACGTTCTGCGCTGGATCAGATGATGAAATCGTGACAAGCGATAACGAGGTGGGGCCGTCAAGCGGCCCGGCTGCGATCAAACTGAGATGCGCCCCGCTACTCGCGGAGCGCATCGGCTTTGCGCCTGGTCACTTCGCCGATCAGATCGCCGTCCACAGATAGAGATAGAGGGTATTCATATCCCGTGCATTGGTGCCGGCGCCGTCAAAATTGGTTTTGGCCCCGAGATATTTGTTGTACAGCGTGTACTGCAAACCGATCCGCAGATTTTTCTCGGGGTTGACCCAGCTCTTGCCAAACGGATTCCAGTCGATTTCAAAAATGGCGCCGTTGGTATTCGGGCTGTTGGTGCGCGAGCTGTAACCGTTGCCATAAACCGCGGCGTCGGAGGAGCCAGTGGTTTGAAACAGCCCGAGCGTTGCCCCGTAAGTATTGTCACGCCAGTAGGCCACGTTCAGATTGGCCGAGTTCAGCGTGTTGCTGCCGTTACTCGCGTTGCCTTGCAACAGCGCTTGGTTCAGGTTCTGGCGTTCGTGCATATAAATGGCGTTTGCGGTGATGATGTTCGGGCCGCCATTGAGGAATTGATAGGTCGCATCCAGACCGATGTCGCGATAGTCGTCTGTGGGCAGTCCGGGTAGACCGCTGGTGTTGATGCGGGCGTCAAATCCCAGCAGGCCGGCCTCGAATACATGAGGGCCGACGGTTTTGGAGTACCACAGCCGCCAGTAGGGCGCTTCGCCTTGCAGGGAGGCGTTGCCCGCATGCAGTGCGTTGGCCCAGTAAGTCGAAAGGTTGTGATAAGCACCAGCCTCCGCATACCAGCTGTTGTCAATCATCGTGTACGCCGTGGCGCCCACGACACTTTGCCCCAGGTTGTAAATGACGGGGGATACCGGCGGACCGCTGTTGCCGAATGGCGGCGCCATATAGCTGTATTGCCAAGCGGGCGTGGTGTTCCACACGTCCGACAGAGTGGGGTTGTTGTTCAGACTCATGCCGAACAGGCCGCTGGCGGAGCCGAGTGTGTAGGCGTGGGCGTAGCGCAGCTCGGTGTTGTCCCAGGCCAGGTTTTGCGAACCTGGGTCGGAATAGGTGGCCTGCCCCAGCATGCCCACGTGGTCGGTAATGCGACCCGCCAGAAAAATGGAGGCCTGCTGCAGCGCGGTGAAGTTGTCGTTGGCGCTGAATCCTGCGGGCGGCGGGCCCATGTAGTTGTTGTTGCCATAGCTCTGCGCCTGGTGGGTGTAAGAAGCCACCAGCATGGCCGACAGCGGAATGTGTTTTTTGCCGTCGCTCAGGGTGTAGCCATCGAGCTTGAACGCACGGCCAAAAGGCGTGAGCTGCGGGCCGAAGCCGCCGACGTGACAGGCGATACAGTCCTGCCCGGTCTGGCGGGCAAAGGCGGGCACGGCTTGCGCATTGGGCGCCCACGCTAGGCAGCCGATCAAGCCGGTCAACGCCGCGAGGCTGTATTTCAATCGGCGCGCAGACTCACGCTGTCGGGTGAAGAACTGGCGGAAAAAAACGTTTTGTGAACAAGGGATGAGAGACATGACGACCTCCATGTTTTTCCTTGCGGCGACTGCGACAAATTGGCGCACAACGCTGAAGGGGTTTTGTCATGTCTGCATTCTGGGCGCCCTGTGTTCCGCGAGCTTGATTCAAGTCAACGACATCTAAATACTTGAATGTAATCAGATGCAACGTCTGAGCGCCTCAGAAGGGTCAGCGCAGCCCGGCCCTGGGGCGCTCAGATGAACAGGGCGGTGATCTGATCGATATAAGCCTGCATGGCCTCAGCGCGGGGCATGCCTTTGCGTGCGGCCCAGGCATCCCATTTGGCACGGGCGACGAAATCGGTCAAACCGGGGCGCTCGCCCGAAACGTCGCCCGCGCTGCCTTGTTTGTATAGGCCGTAGAGTTGCAGCAGGGTTTGGTTGTCGGGGCGGGTGGTGAGGGTTTTGGAATGGGCGACGGCAGCGTCGAAGGCGGTCTGAAGCTCGGCGGAAATGGGGGTGTCGGTCATGAGAAAAAGCACGGTCGTTCGAGAGTGCGCATCATACGGCCCGGGTGGGCGGCGGTCTTAAGCCGATCCTCAGGCGGCGTCGTTAGGCTGCGACAGCTGAGGGCATGTCCGTACTGTGACAACGGCCGCGCCCTCACGGCACAATGCCGCAGTTTTCGCGTTTTCGGGAGCCGTTTGCCTCATGCCACCTCAAGCCTCTCCACAGTCGTATCGCTTCGCCCTCAGACATTTCTATTCGCTCGCCAAACCGTACTTGGTTTCGGAAGAGAAGAAAAAGGGCTGGGGTCTGCTTTTGCTGGTGCTGGCGATGAATCTGGCGCTGGTTTGGGTGAATGTGAAGCTCACGCAGTGGAACGGCGATTTTTTCAATGCGCTGCAGGCAAAGAATTTCGGCGCGTTCAAGCAACTGCTGCTGTACTTCACTGGCTACGCCTTTCTCTACATCGCCCTGGCGGTGTATTCACAGTACTTTTTGCAGATGCTGCAGATCAACTGGCGGCGCTGGATGACCGAGGTGTTTCTCAAAGACTGGCTGGCCGGTGGCACGCATTACCGCATGTCGCTGCGGCAGGGCAACACCGACAACCCGGACCAGCGCATCGCCGACGACATCGGCGGTTTCATCAACGGCAGCCTGAATCTGTTTTTCGGCTTCGTCTCCTCGCTGGTCACGCTGTTTTCTTTTCTGGTCATGCTGTGGATGTTGTCGGGCGCGGTCACCCTGTTCGGCATCACCATTCCCGGTTACATGGTGTGGGTCGCCATTCTGTATGCCGGTGTGGGCAGCGTGCTGGCGCATTGGGTGGGCAAGCCGCTGATCCGGCTCAACTTCTACCAGCAGCGCTACGAGGCGGATTTCCGCTTCGGCCTGGCGCGTACCCGCGAGCACGACGAAGGCATTGCGCTCTACAACGGCGAGCAGCGCGAATTGGCCGGGCACCGCGACCGGTTCGCCAATGTGTGGAGCAACTGGTGGGGCATCATGAAGCGGCAGAAGCTGTTCACCTGGTACAGCGCGTTTTACGGCCAGCTCGCCATCATCTTCCCCATCCTGGTGGCCGCACCGCGTTACTTTGCCGGGCAGATTCAACTCGGTGGCCTGACGCAGACGGCGCAGGCTTTCGGCCAAGTGCAGGGGGCGCTGTCCTGGTTCATCGGCGCGTACACCAGCATTGCCGACTGGCGCGCCACCGTCGAGCGTCTGCAGACCTTTGTCGAGGCCATGCAAAACGCGCAGAGCCATCCGCCTACGCCCACGGCGCCCGCTTCCGCAGGTCTGCCCTCAGACCGGTCATCAAGCGCTGCGATCGCTTCGGCCGGTGTGGTGCCGCTGCGCAGCGCGCGCGAGTCGGTGGCGCTGGGCGATCTGCTGCTGCTCTCTCCCGACGGACGGCCGCTGCTGCAATGCGCGGGTGAGCACATCAGCCGCGGCCAGCACACCCTGTTCACCGGGCCGTCGGGCAGCGGCAAGAGCACGCTGGTGCGCTGGCTCGCCGGTATCTGGCCCTACGCGCTCAACACCGCGCACGCGCACGCGCCATCGGGCCGTACGCTGTTCCTGCCGCAAAAGCCGTATCTGCCGCTGGGCACGCTCAAACAGGCGCTCACCTATCCGCAAAGCCCGGAAGACTTCACTGCCGCGCAAATCAGCGAGGCGCTGCAACTCGCCCGCGTGCCTTATCTGGAGGCCGCGCTGGAGCAGACCGATACATGGATGCAACGCCTCTCGCCCGGCGAGCAACAGCGCCTGGCCGTGGCCCGCGCCCTGCTCATCGCCCCGGACTGGTTGTTCATGGACGAGGCCACCAGCGCGCTCGATGCACCAACCGAACGCGCCATGTACGCGCTTTTGCAGCAGCGTCTGCCCGACGCCACGCTGGTCAGTGTGGCGCACCGTGTGGGCGTGATCGGATTTCATGCGCAGATTTACGCGGTCGTGGCCGACCCCTCCGGCGAAGGCCCGGCGCGCATGGAAAAACGCGATGCCGAGCGGGCGCAAAAGGCAGCGCTGGGCGACGAGGGCGCACCGGGGGCGCCAGCCTTCGCATCGTGATGCGGCAGTGATGCTCCTTTCTGACGATCTGTCCGCCGCCGGGTTTGACCAGCCCTTCGAGCTGCTGCGCGGCTGCCATGCCCGCATCACCCGCATGGACGCTCTGCTGCTGCGGCTGATCGATCATGTGGCGCTCAAGGAAACGCAGGGCCGCCCCAAGTTTCCTTGTTCCCCACGGGGGGCGGGGCGGCGTGCCGACCCTGGGGGCGCACAAGAAGGCACGGACGCACAGGCGCAGCAGGCGGCCGGCAAAGTGCTGCGCTACTTCGATGTAGCCGCGCCGCTGCACCATGAAGACGAGGAACTGCATGTGTTTCCGCTGCTGCGCGTTTCGGCGGAAGAGTGGGACGGCGACGACGCGGTGCTGGAAACGCTTGAAAGCGATCACCGCGTGCTGGACGTGCTCTGGGCCGAGTTGCGCGACTGGCTGCTGCAAGTGAAAGCCGCGCAGGCCCTGCCCGCGTCGGCGCTCATCGCCAATGCGGCGCAACGCTTCAGCGCCCTGCACGCCGCGCATATTGCCATCGAAAACACGCGGATTTTTCCGGCCGCGCAAGCGCGCATGAATGCCGCCCAAATCACGGCGATGGGCCAGGACATGGCTGCTCGCCGTGGAGTGCGCTGGCCTTCCGATTAAGGTCTGTTCACGCCATTGGTGTGAGAAAGGCGTGATCGTCTGTCGCGGTTTCGCAGCGCTGCGCGTTACTTCAGAACCTGCTCCCAAGACACACGAGGTCATCGCCATGTCTGAACCGCTCATTCCCGCTGCACTCAACACCCCGAAGCGTCGCCTCGCGGCTCTGATCTTGCCTGCTGTTGCCGCGCTGGGGCTGGGCGGTTGCGTGGTGGCGCCCGTGCCGCCGCAATATGGCTACGGTGCGCCTGCGTATGACGTGGTCAGTGTGCCGCCTCCCGCCCCGCAGTACGAGGCGGTCGGTGTGGCGCCCTACCCCGGGGCGGTGTGGATCACCGGCTATTGGGGCTGGGTAAACGGTCGCTACATCTGGAACCGGGGCTACTGGCACGCGCCACGCCCTGGCTACCGTTGGGTGCCGCATCGCTGGGTGCAGCAAGGCGGCGGTTGGCACGGTCAGGGCGGCCGCTGGGAACGGCGCTGATCCTCCAAGGGATGCGCACCCGTGATGCGGCGCGGGGTTGATGCGTCACCCCAGCCCGCGCACCACGTCCAGCGCTTCTTCGATGCGCGACACCGGGTGCAACTCCAGCCCTTCGAACTGTTTTCCCGCACCCTTGGGGGCATTGGCAGCCGGAATGATGGCAGCAGAGAAGCCGAGTTTGGCGGCTTCGCGCAGACGCTCCTGGCCGCGCGGGGCGGGGCGGATTTCACCCGCCAGGCCGACTTCGCCGAAGGCCAGCAGACCGCGCGGTAGCGGGCGGTTGCGCAGCGAACTCTGAATGGCCAGCAGCACGGCCAGATCGGCCGCGGGCTCGGTGATACGCACCCCGCCCACGGCGTTGACGAACACGTCTTGATCGCCGCTGGCGACTCCGGCATGGCGGTGCAGCACGGCCAGCAACATGGCCAGCCGCGCCGCGTCCAGGCCCACGGACAGGCGGCGCGGGCTAGGCGCGGCGGCGTTGTCCACCAGCGCCTGCACCTCCACCAACAGCGGGCGGGTGCCCTCCAGCGTGGCCAGCACGCAGGTGCCCGGAACCGGCTCGGCGTGGGTGGAGAGGAAGATGGCCGAGGGGTTGGACACGCCTTTGAGGCCATGCTCGGTCATGGCGAACACGCCCAGTTCATTCACCGCGCCGAAGCGGTTCTTGATGGCGCGAATCAGCCGGAAGCGCGACTGCGTGTCGCCCTCGAAATACAGCACGGTATCGACCATGTGCTCCAGCACGCGCGGCCCGGCGAGCGCGCCTTCCTTGGTGACGTGGCCGACCAGCACTAGGGTGATGCCGCTGGCCTTGGCCGCGCGGGTGAGTTGCGCCGCGCATTCGCGCACCTGCGACACCGACCCCGGCGCCGACGACAGCGCCTCGGTGTAAACCGTCTGGATGGAGTCGATCACCGCGATGGAATAGGCCCCCACGTTCGCATTCGCTCGCTGCTCCCCGAGGGGGGCATCCCCACCCCGACCCTCCCCACCCGTGGGGAGGGAGTGATTGCTCCTCCCCCGCTCAGTGGGGGAGGTTGGGAGGGGGAAACGCCCGCCTTGGGACGGCCCGACACCGGGGCCGCGTGCTAATTCGTCGAGCATGACTTCCAGCTGCGTTTCGGCCATCAGCCGCACCGGCGCGTCTTTCAGCCCCAGACGTTGGGCACGCAGCGCCACCTGCGCGGCGGACTCCTCGCCGCTGATATAGAGCACCGGCAGTTCGGCGGACAGATTGGCGAGCACTTGCAGCAGCAGGGTGGACTTGCCGATGCCCGGATCGCCGCCGAGCAGCAAGACGCCGCCGGGCACCAGGCCGCCGCCGAGCACGCGGTCGAGTTCGTCGATGCCGCTGGTGCGGTGTGCGTGGTGCTCGGCCTGCACCTGCGTGAGCAGCACCGGGCCGCTCGCCGCGGTGAGGCCGCCGCGCCCGGCGAACTGCGCTGCCGCGGCGCCGTGCCGTGCGCCGGGGCGGGCGGCATCGGTGCTGCGCTCTGCCGTTTCCACCAAGGTGTTCCAGGCCTGGCAGTGCGGGCACTGGCCCTGCCACTTGGCGGACTTGCCGCCGCATTCGGAGCAGATATAAACAGTTTGGGGTTTGGCCATAGGTGTAGTCACAGAAACTCGCCGGGCCGTCCCAAGAGTTTCTGGCCCCTTGAGGGGAGAACCGAGCGTAGCGAAGGTTTTCGGGGTGGGCTATTCCCTACTCCACCCGCACCGGCACGCGGGCAGCCAGGGCGCACATCAGCTCGTAGCCGAGGGTGCCCGCCGCTGCCGCAACCTCGTCGATCGAGAGCTCGGCCTGCGCGTCCTGTCCCCACAGCAGCACGGGGCTGCCGATCATGGGCCGGTTGCCTGCGGCAAACACCGGCTCGAGATCGACGGTGATCATGTCCATCGACACCCGGCCGACCAACTGCGTGCGCACGCCGTCCACCACGATGGGCGTACCGTTGGGGGCGACGCGCGGGTAGCCATCGGCATAGCCGCAGGCGACCACGCCGATGCGCATGGGGCGCGGCGCGGTGAAGCGCGCGCCGTAGCCCACACACTCGCCCGCAGCGATGTGCTGAATGTCGATGAGCTCGCTGCGCAGACTCATGGCGGGGCGCAGCTTCCAGTGCGCCGCGTCTAGCGCCATCCCGGTGGGCGAGCTGCCATAGAGCGCAATGCCGGGCCGCACCCAGTCGGTCGCCACGCGCGGGTCGGCGCCGTGCACCAGCACCGCGGCGGAATTGGCCAGGGTGCGTTCGCCCGGCAGATGGCCCACACCGCGGGCGAATCGTGCCAGCGCTTCGTCGATTCCGCCCGCTTCGTCGGCGCAGGCGAAGTGGGTCATGTGGGTGATTTCGCCCACCTGCGGCAGCGCGTTCAGCCGCTCCCAGGCGGCGGCGTAGGCCTCGGGCGAAAAGCCCACGCGGTTCATGCCGGTGTTCATTTTGAGGAACACGCGGTGCGTGCGGTTGCCGCGGTGCACCGCCAGCCAGTCGATCTGTTCGCGGCAATGCACTACATGCCAGAGGTTGAGGCGTTCGCAAAGCGCGAGGTCTTCCGGGGCGAAACAGCCTTCGAGCAGCAGAATGGGGCCGACCCAGCCGAGCGCGCGCAGCTTCTCGGCCTCGGTCAGATCGAGCAGCGCGAAACCGTCGGCCGTGCGCAGCGCGCCATACGCACGGGCGATGCCGTGACCGTAGGCATTGGCTTTGACCACGGCCCAGACCTTGCTCGCGGGCGTGGCCTGGCGGACTCGCAGGAGGTTGTGGGAGAGCGCGGCCGTGTGGATCACGGCGGAAATCGGGCGGGGCATGGCAGCTCGGGCAGAGGGTTGAGGCCAGCATTGTCGCAAATGCCCTGAAATGCCCTGTGCTATAAACCTCGGCAGCCTGCGGGTCTGTTCCCGCAAGCCGCCAGCCATGCCGCACGCGCCAGCCCGCCTCATTCATCGCAATCCCTGATCTTGTTCTCACCCAACGATACGACACAGCCTGCCGCAGCATCGCGGGCAGCCACGCGATGAAAAAAGGCTTTTACTGGATCATGGCGGCGCAGTTTTTTTCTTCGCTGGCCGACAACGCGCTGCTCATCGCCGCCATCGCCCTGCTGGTGCAGATGCAGTCGCCCGACTGGATGACGCCGCTGCTCAAATTCTTTTTCACCATCTCCTATGTGGTGCTTGCGCCTTTCGTGGGGGCGTTTGCCGATGCCATTCTGAAATGGAAGGTGATGTTCATCACCAATCTGGTGAAAGTGGCCGGGCTGGTGCTCATGCTGATCTCGGTGCACCCGCTGCTGGCTTACGGCGTGGTGGGCCTGGGCGCGGCGGCCTATTCGCCGGCCAAGTACGGCATCCTCACCGAATTGCTGCCGCCGCAGCAACTGGTCGCGGCCAATGGCTGGATCGAGGGCACCACGGTCAGCTCCATCATTCTGGGCACGGTGCTGGGCGGGTTTTTGGTGAGTCAGGCGGCGTCGGGTTTTTTGCTGGGGCTGCCCGGGCTGGCTGCGGTTGGTATCAACACCACGCCCGAGGCGGCCATTCTGGTCATCACCCTGGTGTATTTGCTGGCGGCCTTATGCAATTTGCGCATTCCCGATACCGGGGCGCGTTACGAAAAACAGAAAACCCGGCTGGTGGCGCTGCTGGTGGATTTTGCGCATTGCACCAAGGTGCTGTGGACGGACAAGCTGGGGCAGATTTCGCTGGCGGTCACCACCCTGTTCTGGGGCGCGGGGGCGACGTTGCAGTTTATCGTGCTGAAGTGGGCGGAACACGCACTGGGGCTGGATCTCACCATGGCGTCGGTGATGCAGGCAGCTGTGGCGCTGGGCGTGGCCGCAGGGGCCATCAGCGCCGCCGTGCGCGTGCCGCTGAAAAAGAGCCTGAGCGTGCTGCCGCTGGGCGTGGGCATGGGGCTGACCACCGTGGCGCTGGCGTTTTTCAACCGCGAGCTGCTGCCCGACGTGCAGCTGCATTTCTGGGTGGTGCAACTGCCGCTTTACATGCTGTTCGCCTATGGCTTCATGGTATTCATCGGCGCATTGGCCGGGTATTTTGTGGTGCCGATGAACGCGCTGCTGCAGCACCGGGGCTATGTGCTGCTGTCGGCGGGGCATTCGATCGCGGTGCAGAACTTCAACGAAAACGTCAGCGTGCTGCTCATGCTGCTGTTCTACGCCCTGCTCATTCGCCTGAACCTGCCGGTGCCGTGGGTGATTGCGCTGTTCGGCACCTTTGTCTGCGTCAGCATGTTTCTGGTCATCCTCTGGTATCGCCGCAACCAGAGGGAGCGCGACTGGACGCAACTGATCGGCGAGCCGCGTCACGAAGAGCATCATTCTTAACATTCTGCCGCTTCGCCCTGTCTTCAAACCGTCGCAAAATCGGTCTAACCCCCGATGTCCTTTCCAGGAGCGCCACCATGAATGACGTGCAGCACTACAGCAATCTCCTTTTGCAATACGCCACCGAGGCGGGAATGAAAATTCTCGCGGCCATCGCGCTGTGGATTCTGGGCCGCTGGCTCATCCGCATTGCCGACAAACTGCTGCGCGGCGTGCTGGACAGGCAGCATTTCGACCCCATGCTCACGCGCTACATGCTCAGCTTCATGAACATCGCGTTGAACATCGTGCTGGTTGTGGCCATTCTGGGCTATTTCGGGGTGCAGACCACCACCTTCGCCGCCTTGGTGGCAGGAGCTGGCGTGGCTATCGGCGCGGCGTGGAGCGGCCTGCTGGGCAACTTCGCGGCGGGCGCCTTTCTGCTGGTGCTCAAGCCCTTCAAGGTGGGCGATTTCGTCAAGGCGGGTGATGTGACCGGCACGGTGAAGGAGGTCGGGCTGTTCGTCACCTCCATCGTCACACTCGACAACGTGCTCACCTTTGTCGGCAATGGCAAGATTCTGGGCAACAACATCGAAAACTATTCGACCAACGACTACCGCCGCGTCGAACTCAAATGCCAGCTTTCCAGCGACGCCGATCATGTCGCCGCCATGGAACTGCTGCGCAAACAGGTGCAGGCCATTCCCAATGTGTTGACCGATCCGGCACCGGTGATTGAAATTCTGGAGTTCAACAGCGTCGGGCCGGTGCTCACGGTTTTTCCCTTCTGCAACAACGCCCACTATTGGCAGGTGTATTTCGACACCAACCGCACCATCCGCGAAACGCTGACGCAGGCCGGTTTCGCCTACGCCCTGCCCAAGCAAGTCTGGGTGGGCAAGGCGGCGTAACGATGCGGAACGCTTGGCCGTCGATGTTCGTGCCCGGCCTCGGCCGGCAGGGTTGAGTATGGACGCCTTGCGCCTCGGCCCCATCGTCTTGCCCTGGGTGCCGCTGTTGCTGGTGCTGGGTTATGCCGTGGCGGTTTGGGTGGCGGGCGTGGCGCAGAAGGCGGGGCGCGGCAATGCCGAGCCCGCGCTGCTGCCGCTGCTGATTGGGGCGCTGGTCGTGGCGCGCGCCGTGTTCGTTGCACGGCACAGCGCAGACTATTCCAGCGTGCTGGCGATGATCGACATCCGCGATCGCGGCTTCGATCCCTGGGCGGGCTGGGCCGCGGCGGCAGCCGGTGTGGCGTTCTGGGTCTGGCGGCGCCCAGCCTTGCGAATGAGCCTGCCGCTGAGCGCCAGCGCCGGAGCCGCCGTTGTGCTGGCGGGCATGGGAGCGCTCACCTTATTGCAACCGGCGCGCCCGCCTCTGCCTGATCTCACCCTGCAAACGCTGCAGGGTCGCTTGGTGGCGCTGGCCAGCCTGCGTGGCCAGCCGCTGGTGGTCAATCTCTGGGCTACCTGGTGCCCGCCTTGCCGCCGCGAATTGCCGCTGCTGATCCAGGCCGCGCAGCAGCAGACCGGGGCGCGCATCGTGCTGGTCAACGAAGGTGAGGCGGCGACGCGCGTGGCGGCGTATTTGCAGCGCGAGCAACTCACCGATCCGGGGGTGCTGCTCGATCCGGGCAACCGGCTGCTGTCGCTCTATCAGTCTCCCGGGCTGCCCACCACCTTGTTCATCCGCGCCGATGGCACGGTGCAGCGGGTGCACATCGGCGAGTTGTCGGCGGCGACGTTGCAGCAGGGCATCGCCGCGCTGCGCAAGTAACGGCGAGTGGGCGCAATCCCGGTGCGTCAGGCGTCGGTGTTCAGCGCTTTGCGCCGCGCGGCGTGCAGCAGGCGGCGGGCCGAGGCGTCGGCGAGCAGGCGGCCGTGCTGCGCCATCCAGTCTTGCGCCAGACGGCCCAGCGGCGTGGCGGGCTGGCGCGGATCGACCGGGCAGCGGAAGTTGCGTACCCAGTCGGCCACATCGGCAGCGGGCATGGGCCGCGCCAGCGCGTAGCCTTGGCCGGTATCGGCGCCCAGCAGGGTGGCAGCTTCGACCAGGTCGGGCGTTTCCAGCCCTTCGACGACCACCCACAGGCCCAGGCTTTGCGCCAGCTGCACCAGCGCGCCGATGAAGCCGATGGCCTGCTCGGGGTCGCGTCCGGCTTCGCGCACCAGGCCCTGATCGATTTTGACAGTATGAAACGGCAGGGTGCGCAGGCGCAGCAGGCTGGAGTAGCCACTGCCCAGATCGTCCATCACCAGCCGCACGCCGGTGGCGGCGAGGTCGCGCACCGCATCGTCGCGGCGCTGCGGATTGTCGAATTCGGCGTTTTCCAGCATTTCGAGCGACAGGCGGTCGGGGGCGACACCGGCCTCGCGCAGCGCCGATTCGACGCGGCGGCGACAGTCTTGCTGCAGCAGCACGTCCAGCGGCAGGTTCAGCCCCAGGCTCAGGCGCAGACCCTCGGCATCCCAGCGGGCGATGTGCGCCAGCGCCTGCGCCAGCCCGCCGCGAAACAGGCGAGAGAGTTCGGCCTGGCCGAACCACGGCAGAAACTGCCCCGGCATGACGAGGCTGCCGTCGTCCATGCGCAGGCGGGCGAGGGCTTCGACGCCGTAAGGCTTGCCGGTCTGCAGATCGACCAAGGGTTGCAGATGCATCTCCAGCCCATGATCGAACAGACTGCTGCGCCAGCGCTGGCGCAGCACCACGGGCACGGGCTGCTGGCGGCCGTGAGCGTGCAGGCGCTGCCAGGCGCGGCTGAGCGTCTGGCCAAGGTTGTCGAGAAAGCTGCGCGCCGCGCCGCGCTCGAACATGGCCGGGTAGCCGCCGTACAGGCTGAGGATGACGACCACGCGGCCATTGCGGTCGGTCAGCGGAACCGAGGCGGCGCTGCGAATACCGGCGTCGCGCGCCGCCTCGCGCCAGGGGGCGCCGGGGGTGTCGTGCGCGTAGCTCGCCAGGGTGCTGATTTTCTCGGTCTGCCAGGCCGTAGCCGTGGGGCCGAGGCTCTCGGCGTGCGCACCTTGCAGCTTGGGCACTTTGATGCCGCCGTAGTGCTTCTTCATGGCGCGGGCGTAGGGTTCGAGCCCGGAAGACAGCTCGACGACGAATTCGCCGTTGGCATCGGGTGCGCCCAAAGCGGCCGCTTTGACCCCGGGCAGGGCGGCCAGCCGGTCGAGCGCCATTTGCATGAATTCGCTCCACGCGGTGCCGTCCTGCAGCGCGTGTTCCAGCGCGATGACGCTTTGCTGGAACTGCTCGCGGATCGTCTGCGCCGCTTCCACCTCGGTCTGCAGCTCGGTTTGCAGCCGCGCAGTGAACAACTGGACGATGCGCCGACGGTCTCGCGGACGGGCGCTCAAGCCCTGACTGCGATCGATCAGCGCCTGCAGATAAAGCCCCGCAGACTGCACCAGCAGCTGCGTGGGCACGCCCACCAGGGCGTGGATCTGGCCGATGCGCGTGGCTTCGCGCACATGCGTGTCCTCCAGCAGATCCGGGTTGAGCAGCAGCCGGAAATGATCGGCCTGCCGCGCCTTGAGATGATCGAATTCCTCTGGGGTGAGGTGGCTGAGGAGTTGGCGCGATTCGGCGTCGTGTTCGAGCAGGCTGTAAAACTGCGCGATGAATTCCGTTGCCGCGGCGACGAAAGATGGGGCGGCGATGCGCAACAGCTCCTGCGCTTGCGCTCCATAGGGCTGCGGCACCCAGTGCTCGGGGCCGTCGCCGAGAAAGTCGGCTTCAATCTCCTGCCCCCAGTGCAGCCACCAATGGCGACGCGTGTGCTTGTGCAGCTTGACGGTGTGCAGCGCGACGTCGGCGTGGCGCAGCAGGGTGTCGGGATCGGGGCCGTCCTGCGGGAACAGCGCCAGACCCATGCTGAGCCGTAGGGGATGGGTTTTGCCACCGGGCAGCGGCACACTCAGCGGCAGCAGGGCGCCCAGCGCCTCGATGCGGCGGGCGATGGCCTGCGCCCCGCCTGCGCTGTGGAGCGCGAGCACGAACTCATCGCCGCCGATGCGCGCGAGCAGGTCGTCGGGTTCGAGCCGGGCGCCGAGCTGGCGGGCGACCTGCACCAGCACCTCGTCGCCGACGGCGTGGCCCCAGTCGTCGTTGATCGCCTTGAAGTCGTCCAGGTCGAGCAGACCCAGCGCCACGGTGGCGCCTTGCGCCTGCGCGGCTTGCAGCCGCTGCGGCAGCCATTCGTCGAGGGCGTAGCGGTTGGGCAGGCTGGTGAGGGCGTCGTGCCGCGCCTGCCAGCGCAGGCGTTCCTGCGCGGCGCGGCGTTCGCTGATGTCTTGCCCGACCCAGACCGAATCGACTCCGGGCTGGCCCGTGACGGCCTGGCCGGTGAGTTCGCACCAGAACAGGCTGCCGTCGCGCCGCCGCATGTGCACCTCGCGCGTGACCGACTCGCCGCGCGCCATGGCCGCGTAGATATCGGCGCCGATAGCCTGGAACTCGGCGTCGTCGGCATAGATTTCGCGTGCCGGCACGCCCTGCACAGACTGCAGATCGGGGTAGCCGAACATCTCGACCATGCGCGCATTGCCACTGCGGATGACGCGGTCTCCCACTAGCGCGATGCCCACCAGCGCGTTGTCGAGCATGGCCTGGCGCAGCCGCGTCTCGGTCTCGCGCTCGCGCTGCAGCGCGTCCATGCGCAGCAGCGCGCCGGCCATGGAGGCGACGAATTCGAGCAGCTGGGTTTGCGCCGCATCGGGCAGGCCGGGTACGGTGCTGGTCAGGGCAAAACTGCCGATCACCTGGGCGCCGTCGCGCACCGGCCACGACCAGCAGGAGCGCAGGTTGCATTGCTCGGCTGCGGCGCGCAGGTCGTCCCAGCGATCATCCGTGGGGATGTCTGCAATGAAGGTGGGTGCGTTGTGCAGCACCGCATTGCCGCAGGAACCGGCATGCGGCCCGGGCGTGAGCCCGTCGAAGGCGCTCAACAATTCCGGCGGGCCGCTGGGCAGCGCCAGCGGGTGCAGGTCGCCGTCCGGCCCCAGCCGCAAGAGGCTGGCGAGACGTCCCGGCACCGCCTGCTCGGCCATGCGGCACAGCAGCGCCGCCAACTCGGTTACCGGGCGCCCGGCCGCCAGCCCCCGCAGGATTTCGCTGGGCAATTCGAGCAGTCCGAGGGACGCGTTCTGATCGGGCATGATGAAGGATGCAATGGAGATCGGGCGGCAGTCTTTCGCCAGCGCCCAGTAAAACGCGACTTTACGATGTCGCGCCGCGCAGCGGGCGTGAATTTTTCTCGAAATCGCCCAGCCAAAGTGAGACTCGGCGACGCCCGCGTGCAAACCCGCTATCTTGCGCAGCTTGGATCCGCACCCTGCGGCCTGACGTTTTTTCTATGCCGACCTCATCTGCAATCACCTTGGCCGCCATCGGCGGTCTGATGCTCAATGCCTTCGTCTGGGGCGTGTCGTGGTGGCCGTTCCGCCATTTCAATGGTCTGGGCCTCAATCCGCTGTGGGCCACCGCGGCGATGTACGCGGTGAGCACGCTCATCATCGTGGCGGCGCGGCCATCGGCGGTGCGGGCGCTTTGGCGGCATCCGCCGCTGTGGGGCATTCTCATCGCCTCGGGAGCGACGAACGCGGCGTTCAACTGGGGCGTGACCGAGGGCGACGTGGCGCGGGTGGTGCTGCTGTTCTATCTCATGCCGGTCTGGGCCACACTGCTGGCGCGCTGGCTACTGAACGAAAAACTCACAAAGCTGGTCGGCCTGCGCCTGACGCTGGCCCTGGCCGGGGCGATGGTGGTGTTGTGGCCGCAAGGGGGTGGTCTGCCGCTGCCGCAACATCCGGCAGACTGGCTGGGTGTGATCGGCGGTATGTTTTTCGCGCTCAACAATGTGCTGCTGCGCAAATATGCGCACACGCCGCCCGAGGCGCGCGGCCTGGCGATGTTCGCCGGCGGGGTGATCGTGGCGGGCGGCGCCGCGGCCCTGCTGACCGCCAGCGGCGCCGTTGCGCCCATGCCTGCGCCGGCGCCGGGGTGGCTGATGGGCGTGGTGTTGATGGCGCTGGCTTTTCTGGCGGCGAATCTGGGGCTGCAGTATGGCGCAGAGCGGCTGCCGTCTGCGCTGACGGCGGTGGTGATGACGGTGGAAATCGTGTTCGCCAGCGGCAGCGCCGTGCTGCTCGGCGTGGAGCGTCTGAGCGCGCAGGCGCTGTGGGGCGGCTGCCTGATTCTGCTGGCGATCTTACTGGCCGCCTGGCCTGCGCGAAAGCAGCCCGAGGCCGATACGGTGCTGGAGGTCAGTGGCGGAAGCCGCCGCTGGCCGTGATGCTGGTGGTGTCCACGTAGTCGGAGCCGGAGTGGTTGTCGGGCGAGAAGTGCACGGTGAAGCCGCCGAGGTTCTCGTTGCCCATGCTGTTGAGGGCGTCCATCAGGTTGGCGCGGGTGAGCGTCTTGCCGGCTTTGCGCAGGGCCTGCACCAGCACCTTGGCGTCGATATAGCCTTCCAGGCTGGTGAAGTCGTAATCGCCCTTATGCCCGGCGCTGTTCATCGCGGCCTGGTACTCGCGCACCAGCGGGGTGACGGTGGAGAAGGGAAAGGGCACGACCTGGGTGATGATCACGCCGTTGCCCTCGGGGCCGAGCGCCTTGGCGAGCGCTTCAGAGCCGACGAAGCTCACGTTGGCGAACTGGCCGCCGTAGCCCTTGGCGATGGCCTGCTGATTGAATGCCGCCACTTCGGTGTAGGTGCCGACTTCCACAATGAGGTCGGGCTTGGAAGGCAAGATGGAGGCCAGCGCTCCTGCCACATCCACCGTATTGCGTTTGACCGTGCCAGTGGCCACGGGCTTGAGATCGTGCGCGGCCAGGGCTTTTTGCACGCCCGTCAGTCCGGCCATGCCGTAGGCGTCGTCCTGGTAGAACACGGCGATTTTTTTCAGGCCGAGGAACAGGAACTGATCGACGATCTTGCGGGTTTCGTCGTTGTAGCTGGCGCGGATGTTGAAAATGTGGGGATCGACGGGGGAGCGCAGCCCCATCGCGCCGGTGAACGGGCCGATGAGGGGAATCCCGGCCTGATCGATCAGGGGTTTGGCTGCCAGGGTGGTGGGCGTGCCGACATAGCCCAGCAGGGCGAACACATCACCGCCGTTGATGAAGGTCTTGGTATTGGCCACGGCGCGAGCCGGCTCGTAGCCGTCATCGAGGCTGACCAGCTTGAGGCTGCGCCCGGCTACTCCGCCGTCGGCATTGACCTGCTTGAAATACGCCTCGATGCCCATGCGCAGCCGGATGCCGAGCTGCGCCGCCGGCCCGGTGAGCGGGGCCGACTGGCCGATGACGATTTGCGTGTCAGTCACGCCCGGCGTGGCCGCAAATGCGGACGTGGCCGCCATCAGACTCAGGCCAGCAAACAGGGTGGCAAAAAATTTCATCGTGGTCTCGGAAAAAATGCGTCGGCAAGGGTTCTGCAGTTCAGCCAGCCGGCCTGCGCTGCGAGCGTAGGGGACATCAGGGGAGGGGACGACCGGGTCGCGGAACAAGCCAGCATCCGCGCATGAAGCGAGCAGGGCCCCCCGACCCCTGTTTTTTGTAAATTTTTTGCATTGTCCACAACCCGGCCGAGGCTGACAACCGCATCCGCTGCGCTCAGAGGCGGAAATCCAACAGCGTTCAGGGTTTGCCGTGCAGCGCTTCGTCGAGCAGTTCCACCCAGTGCTGCACCAGAATGGTGGTGCCGGTCTGCAGATGCTGGATGCAGCCGATATTGCTGCTGACGATGCGCTGCGGCGCAGTTTCGGCCAGATGCTGCAGCTTGCGGTTGCGCAGCTCTTTCGACAACTCGGGCTGCAGCACCGAGTAGGTGCCGGCCGAGCCGCAGCACAGATGGCTTTCCAGCGGCAGCTTGACTTCGAAGCCCAGCTCGCGCAGCAGGGCCTCGGCCCCGCCGCGCACCTGCTGCGCATGCTGCAGGGTGCAGGGCGGGTGGTAGGCGAGATGGTCGACCGGCTTGTTTTTCAGCAAGGTTTTGAGTGATGCGGCGAACTGCGGCAGGTACTCGCTGATGTCCTGGCACAGCGCGCTGATGCGCTGAGCGCGTTCGGCATAGGCGGGGTCGTGCAGCAGATGGTGGCCATATTCCTTGACCATGGCGCCGCAGCCCGAGGCGTCCATGACGATGGCTTCGACCGCGCCGCTTTCCACCAGCGGCCACCAGGCATCGACATTGCGTTTCATGTCGGCCAGCGCGCCGCCGTGGTCGGAGAGATGCTGGCGAATGGCGCCGCAGCAACCGGCGCCGTCGGCCAGCAGCGGCTGCACGCCAACGGCATCGAGCACACGGGCGGTGGCCGCGCCGATATTGGGCATGAGCGTGGGCTGTACGCAGCCGCCCAGCATCAGCACTTTGCGGGCGTGGTCGCGCTGTGGGCGTTTGCCTGCGCGCTGCCGGGGGGGCACCTTGTCGCGCAGCGCGGCGGGCACCAGCGGGCGCAGCGCCTGGCCGAGCTTGATGGCCGGGGCGAACAGGCTGGAGGTCATGCCTTCGCGCAGCGCCCAACGGGCGAGTTTTTCTCCGGCGGGACGTTCCACCTTGGCATCGACCACGGCGCGGCCGATGTCCACCAGACGGCCGTATTCCACCCCGGACGGGCAGGTGGTCTCGCAGTTGCGGCAGGTCAGGCAGCGGTCGAGGTGCAGCTGGGTGGTGCGGGTGGGCGCCTCGCCTTCGAGCACCTGTTTGATCTGGTAGATGCGGCCGCGCGGGCCGTCGAGCTCATCGCCCAGCAGTTGATAGGTGGGACAGGTGGCGGTGCAAAAGCCGCAGTGCACGCAGTTGCGCAGAATGGCTTCGGCCTGCTGGCCTTCGGGCGTGCTGGCGAATTCGGGGCTGAGATGGGTTTCCATCGGGATCAGAAAAGAGTGGGGAACACGCCGTGCGGATCGAAGGCGGCCTTGACGTTGCGCTGAATGCGCAGCAGCGTGGCCTGCGCGGTGTCGAACACGGGCGCACTGGCGTCGCCGCCGCGAAAGCGTGTGGCATGGCCACCGGTCTGCCGGGCCGCTTCATGAATGATGGACGCCGGCGCGGCGCTGATGAGCCAGCGCAGGCCGCCGAACCATTCCACCAACTGCGTTCCGGAAAGATCGAGCGCGGGTGCGGTGGAGGGCAGCGACAGTCGCCAGAGCGCGGCCTGCGAATCGCCCGGCCAGGTGGGGGCGAACCAGGGCAGGGTCTGCTCGCGCAGCCCGGTCCAGAAAGCGGCGGCTTCCGTCTCGGCCATGCGTTCGCCGCCCAGACGGGTCTGCGCGGCCTGCACGGCCGCCTGCGCGCCGCGCAGCCGTAGGGTGAGCACGCCTTTGCCGGTGCCCGCGCTGCGATCGGGCAGCCAGGCGCTGGCGTTGAGCGGCAGGGGTTGCGCGGCCCAGGTGTTGCAGCGGGTGATGGCTTCGTCCTGCGTCATGGAGAAGCGCAGCGTGGTTTGCGCCGGGGCCACGGGCATGATTTTGAGCGACACGTCGAGAATGACCCCGAGCGAGCCGAGCGAGCCGCACAGCAGGCGAGAGACGTCGAACCCGGCGACGTTTTTCATCACCTCGCCGCCGAAGCGCAGCACCTCGCCCTTGCCGCCGAGCAGCGTGGCGCCGAGCACATAGTCGCGCACCCCGCCGGCGCTGATGCGCGCCGGGCCGCTCAGGGCGCTAGCCACCATGCCGCCCAGCGTGGCGCGGCCGATGCGGGCGAAGTGCGGCGGCTCGAAGGGCAGGAACTGGTGATGCTTGGCCAGCGCCGCCTCAATCTCGGCCAGCGGCGTGCCCGCCCGCGCGGTGATGACCAGCTCGGTCGGCTCGAAATGGGTGATGCCCGACAGCTGCGTGGCGTCGAGCGTGTGTTCGGCGGCATCCACCCCGCTGTGCTGCGCGGCGGCCCACCACGGCGCTTTGCTGCCGCCGCCGTGAATGCGAATGCGTTCGCCGCGCGAGGCGGCTTCTCGCACCAGGTCTTGCCAAAGAGGAATCAGATCGTCTGCTTGCATGTACGGGACGCTGCGGCGCGGGGTCGCAGCCAAGATCGGAATGCGACGCGGTTAAAACCGGGGAAGGTTGGGAAACGGCAGCAGGCCGCCGCGCACATGCATCTTGCCGTACTCGGCGCAGCGGGCGTGGGTGGGAATCTGCTTGCCGGGATTGAGCGTTTCACCCGGATCGAAGGCGCGGCGGAAGGCGAAAAACTGCTCGCGCTCTTCAGGGCTGAACTGCACGCACATGGCGTTGATCTTCTCGAAGCCCACGCCGTGCTCGCCAGTGACCGTGCCACCCATGGCCACGCTGGTCTCCAGAATCTCGGCGCCAAATTCTTCGGCGCGGTGCAGCTCGCCGGGCTGGTTGGCATCGAACAGGATGAGCGGGTGCAGATTGCCGTCGCCCGCATGGAACACGTTCACGCAGCGCAGCCCGTACTTGCTCTCCATGCCCTGAATGGCTTCGAGCATGTCGGCCACGCGCTTGCGCGGAATGGTGCCGTCCATGCAGTAATAGTCGGGCGAGATGCGGCCGGTGGCGGGAAAGGCGTTTTTGCGCCCGCTCCAGAAGCGCAGACGCTCGGCCTCGCTTTCGCTGCACTTGAGCTTGGTTGCCCCGCAGCGAGACAGCACTTCGGTCATGCGGCCGATTTCTTCTTCGACCTCTTCTGGCGTGCCGTCGCTCTCGCACACCGTCATGGGCTGATCCATCATTTCCAGCCCGGCCGGAATGATGCCCGCGGCGATGATGGCCGCCACCGCGTCGCCCGCCTTGCGCAGGTCGTCGAAGCTGGCCATGATGCAGCGCGCCAGAACGGGTTTGGGCAGCAGCTTCACCGTCACTTCGGTGACGACCATGAGCATGCCTTCGCTGCCGATCACGGCGGCCAGCAGATCGGGGCCGGGACAGTCGCAGGCCAGCCCGCCGAGGGTCAGCGGCTCGCCCTCCACCGTGTAACCGCGCACCTGCAGCACGTTGTGCACGGTGAGGCCGTATTTGAGGCAATGCACGCCGCCAGAGTTTTCGGCGATGTTGCCGCCGATGGTGCAGGCGATCTGGCTGCTCGGGTCGGGCGCGTAGAACAGGCCGTGCGGCGCTGCGGCCTCCGAAATCGCCAGGTTGCGCACCCCGCATTCCGCCGTGGCGGTGCGGGCGATGGGGTCGATGCGCTTGATGCGGTTGAACCGCGCCAGCGCCAACAGCACCCCGTCTTCATTGGGTAGCGCCCCGCCCGAAAGGCCGGTTCCCGCGCCCCGCGCCACCACCGGCACGTTCAGCTTGTGGCAGGCCTTGAGCACCGCCGCCACCTGCGCTTCGGTTTCCGGCAGCACGACGACCAGCGGTTTGCGCCGATAGGCCGAAAGGCCGTCGCACTCGTAGGGCGTGACCTCCTCCGGCTGCCAGAGCAGGATGTGCGGCGGCGCCACCGCACCAAGCGCGGCGACCACTTCGGCCTGCCGCGCCGCGCGCGCGGCCAAGTCAGGTTGGAGGGGGGCATTCATAGCGAGTCTTCCGGAAAAATATATTGGTTTTACTGGCGGATTATCCCGTTTGCTGCGCTGCAGCGGGGCAGGAGTAACCCGGCTTTTTGCGATTTGTCGAAGGCAAAGCTGTGTTGCGCAAAAGTCAGGGCGCGGTGTACGACGGCGAGGCAGACTGATGTCCGTTTTCGGCCAGACTTCGTTGCGCTGCGCGACTAGAGTGAGGGCATGCAACTCGATCCCGACACCTGCTACAGCGCGCTGCTCACCCGCGACCGCCGCTTCGATGGCTGGTTTTACGTCGGCGTGTCGTCCACCGGGGTGTATTGTCGGCCGGTGTGTGCGGTGCGCACGCCGCTCAAACGCAACTGCAGCTTCTATCCCAGCGCGGCGGCGGCGGAGCAGGCGGGTTATCGGCCCTGCCTGCGTTGCCGCCCCGAACTGGCGCCGGGGCACGGCGTGCTCGACCTCTCGGGCCAGTTGGCCCGCGCTGCCGCTGCGCTGATCGACCAGGGGCTGACCGATCCCGCCGGATTGAGCGCCGTGGCCCGGCGCGTGGGCATCACGCCGCGGCATTTGCGGCGCATCTTCGAGGCGGAATTCGGCGTCTCGCCCGTGGCGTATGCGCAGACGCAGCGGCTGCTGCTGGCCAAGGGTCTGCTCACGGACACAACGCTGCCGATGGCGGCGGTGGCCGGCGCGGCGGGCTTTGGCAGCGTGCGGCGGTTCAACCATCTGTTTCGCACCCGCTATGGGTTGACGCCGCTGAGCCTGCGGCGCACGGGCGGGGCCTGCGGGCAGGAAGACCTGCTCACCGTGTCGCTCGCCTACCGGCCCCCCTACGCCTGGAGGCAGATGGTCGATTTTCTCGCGCGTCGCGCGGTGGACGGTGTGGAGCATGTCAGCGCCGATGGCTACGGCCGCGCGGTGGCGCTTAACAGCGAGCCGGGCTCGGCGCCAGTCACAGGCTGGATCGCGGTGACCCACGAACCCCAGCGCCACAGCCTGCGCCTTACCCTGCCGCCGGGCACATCGGCCGCATCGTGGGCGGTGTGCGGCGCTTGTTCGACCTCGATGCCCGCCCGGATCTGATCGACGCCCATCTGCCCGAATTCGCCGCCGAGGCGCCCGGCCTGCGCATTCCCGGCGCCTTCGACGGGTTCGAGATCGCCATGCGCGCCGTGGTCGGCCAGCAGATCGGCCTGCCGCAGGCGCGCCTCATTCTTGGCCGCCTGGCGCAGCGTCACGGCACCTCCGTGCCCGATGCGCCCGACGGTTTGCGCCGCACCTTGCCCGACGCGGCCACGCTCGCCGCCTGCACCCCCGAGGCGCTGCGCGCCTGCGGCCTGACCGGCGCCCGCGCCCTCAGCCTGCACGCGCTGGCGCTGGCCGTGGCCGAGGGACGCGTGGCGCTGCAGCCGCTCGCCCCGGTCGAGCCCACGCTTGCGGCGCTGCAGGCCCTGCCCGGCATCGGTGACTGGACGGCGCAGCTGATTGCGCTGCGCGGTCTGGGCTGGCCGAATGCCTTTCCCGCCGGCGATCTGGTGTTGCGCAAACAACTCGGCCTGGCCCGTCCGGCCGACATGCTGGCCCATGCCGCGCGCTGGGCGCCGTGGCGGGGCTATGCCGCGGTGCATCTGTGGCGCCGCGCGACTGAAGGAGAAACATCGTGAAAACCGTCTTGGTCATGGACAGCCCGCTGGGCGCGTTGCAACTCACCGCCGAGGAAGATGGGCTCACTGCCCTGAGTTTTCTCGACGACGCAAAGCCCCCAACCGCCGCCGACACACCTCTGCTGCAGCGCGCCCGCGAGCAACTTCAAGCCTATTTCAGCGGCGACGCCATCGCCTTCGATCTGCCCTTGCGGCCCCAGGGCACGCCGTTCCAGCAGGCGGTCTGGCGGGCGCTGCAGACCGTACCCTACGGACAGACGATCAGCTATGCGCTGCTCGCGCAGCGGCTGGGCCTGCCCGCCAGCCATGCGCGCGCCGTGGGTGCGGCAGTGGGGCGCAACCCGCTGCTCATCATCGTGCCCTGCCACCGCATCATCGGCCATGACGGCCGCTTGACCGGCTACGCTGCCGGCCTGCCGCGCAAGCAGGCGCTGCTCGATCTCGAACGCGCGGCCTGAGCATGGCGGCTGCTCGCCGCCATCTGGGGCGCTTCTTTTCTCTTTCTGCGCATCGCCGTGCCCGAGTTCGGGCCGCTGCCGCTCATCGCGCTGCGCGTGGGCATTGCCTCGCTTGTGCTGCTGCCGGTGCTGCGAACCGCCGCGGCGCGCGCCCAGTTTCGCCACAAACTCTGGCCGCTGCTGGTCGTCGGGGTGACCAACTCCGCGTTGCCGTTCACCTTGTTCGCCGTGGGCGCGCTGCACTTGGGCGCGGGCTTCGAGGCTATACTGAATGCCACCACCCCGCTGTGGGCGGCGGTGCTGGGGGCGACGCTGTTCGGCGCGCCGATCGGCCGGGCGCAGATCGTGGGACTGGGCGTCGGCCTGCTCGGCGTGGTCGTGCTGGTGGGCGATCAGCCCGGCCTCTCGCAGGGCGCTGCGCCCTGGGCGGTGGCTGCGGTGTTGCTGGCGCCTGTGTCCTATGGCTTTGCCGTGCATTACGCCCGCCGCCATCTGGCCGGGGTCGATCCGGCGCTCACCGCGTTCGGCAGCCAGCTCACGGCCACGGTGCTGCTCGCTCTGCCCGCTGCATTCACCTGGCCTGCGCACGCGGTGCAGGGCGACATCTGGGCCGCCGTGGTGGCGCTGGGCGTGCTGTGCACCGGGCTGGCTTATGTGGTGTATTTCCGCCTCGTGGCGCAGGTCGGCGCGGCCTACGCTGCCTCGGTCACTTTTCTCATTCCGGCTTTCGGCATGCTCTGGGGCGCGCTGTTTCTGCAGGAAGCCGTCACCGGCGCCATGCTGGCGGGCTGCGCGATCATCCTGGCGGGCACCGCGCTGGCGAGCGGACAGTGGAAGCGGCTGGTGGGCCTGCGGGCGTAGGCCGTCCATCCCCGGCGGTTTGAGGCCGTGCAGGCGCTTTGAACGGCGGCCTGTGCGGGCGACCTTCAGCTTCGCTTCAGGAACTCCGATCGCTGGAAAAGAACGAAAAAATCGCCGCGGCGGCATCCATGCGCTGCGGCGTTGGGTTCAGTTTGAGAAAGGAGTTCGATTATGAAGATTCAATCCAAAATCCTGGTTGCAGCGCTGGCGATGACCCTGCCCGCGCTGGCCTTGGCGGCGCAGCCGCTTGCGGTGCGTTACGACGGGCATGACATGCCCATGCACCAGACGGTAGAGGTCATGCACACGGCCGCAGGCCCGGTGCAGGTCAAGACCTGGACTTGGCAAAGCCCGCAGGGCCATGCGCGGGTGGTGATTGAGCAAAGCTCGGGCGCGGCCGCCCCCGCCTGGGCGCTGCGGCAGATGCACACGCAGTTTGCGCCGATGCAGCGGCTGATCGAGCGGGTGGACGCGCAGATGAATGCGCAGATGAGCGCGGTGTTCGGGCCGACGTCCACCCTGCGTGTGCTGTTGCCGCAGTCGCCGTGGCCGATGCCGCCGGTGCTGCCCACGATGGTGCTGTTGACGCCGCTGCAAACCCCGCAAGCGCAACCGCCACAGCAGCACCCGGCGGCTCCGGCCGCGCATCCGGCGCAGCGCTGGCAGGCGTAAAACCCCCGCGCGGCAGCGCCACTTGCAGCGGGCCACTTGCCAGCGTCATGACAGCATGAAATACTGTTCTTAAAAACAGTATTCCGGCGCGCCGTGCAAGCGGCGCGGGTTGCCATGACACTGCGTTGCCTGCTGGTCGATTTCAATTCCTACTTCGCCTCGGTGGAGCAGCAGCTTTGCCCTGAGTTGCGCGGGCGGCCGGTGGGCGTGGTGCCGATGCTGGCCGACACGACCTGCTGCATCGCTGCCAGCTACGAGGCCAAGGCGTTTGGTGTGAAGACGGGCACGCAGGTGGCCGAGGCGCGCCGGTTGTGTCCGGGCATCGTGTTCGTGGTGGCGCGGCATGCCGAGTATGTGCAGATTCACCACCGCGCTGTGGCGGTGGTGGACACCATCGCGCCGGTGGAGCAGGTGCTGTCCATCGATGAGATGGCCTGCAGCCTGCCCATGGGCTGGACCAGCCGCGAGCGCGCCACGCAACTGGCGCTGCGCCTCAAGACCGCGCTGCGCGAGGCCTTGGGCGAGTGCCTGCGTGTCTCGGTGGGCATCGCCCCCAATGTGTTTCTCGCCAAGCAGGCGTCCAATCTGCAAAAGCCCGACGGTCTGGTGGTGATCGACGCGGGCGATCTGCCCGGCCCGCTGCTGCGCATGCAGCTCACCGATCTCACTGGCATCAATGTGCGCATGCTCGCGCGGCTGCAGGCGCAGGGCATCCACAGCGTGGAGCAGCTCTGGCGGGCGCGGCGCGAGCAACTGCACGTGGTGTGGGGCGGCATGGCGGGCGAGGCGTTTTACGACCGGCTGCACGGGCTGGCGTCTGGTGTGCAGGCCGCCAACCCGCGGCGTTCGCTCGGCCATTCGCATGTGCTGCCGCCGGAGATGCGCAGCGCCGAGGGCGCGCTGGCCGTGCTCGACCGCCTCACGCAAAAAGCCGCGATGCGCCTGCGCCGCGAGCACCTGCTGGCCGGCGCCATGACCGTGATGCTCAAGCTCACCTGTCGGCACGGCGAGCGTCTGCGTCCCGAGCGCGGCGCCCGCTTCGCGCCGACGGCCGACACCCGCGCCCTGCTGCACACCCTGCGCGAGTTGTGGCCCGGCATGGTGCCTGCGGGCTGGGCGCCGATGAAAGTGGCTATGCTGCTGCACGATCTGCGCCAGCCCGGGCAGACCAGCGCCAGCCTGTTTGAGGGCGATGTGCCCGGCTCTGATGCGGAGCAGGCCGCGCTGTGGAGCGCGGTCGATGCCCTCAACGTGCGCTACGGCCGCCACACCATCTATTGCGGCAGCGGCCACCAGGGGCGGGAGGAAGCCCCCATGCGCATCGCGTTCAACCACATCCCCGATCTCGAAACGGAGGGGTAAATCGTGATCAGACCGCTTGCTGAACCTCTTTCGCCGGATGGCCCAGCAGGTTGACATGGGATTTCAGAAATTCGAGAAAAGTCGCGGCCACCACGGAGACGCGCTTTTCTTTCGATCTGACCAGGTACCAAGAGCGTCGAATAGGAAAACCTTCAACGTCGAGGACGCAAACCTGATGGTTCAAATGATCCTCGCCGATCGTACTGTCCGAGAGGATGGCAAGGCCAAGGCCGCCGGCCACCGCTTGTTTGATGGCCTCGTTGCTCCCCAATTCCATGCGAATGTTCGGGCGCACGCCATGCCCTTCGAAGAGTCGCTCCATCGTCAAACGCGTTCCAGAGCCCCGCTCTCGAACGAGAAAGTGCTCTTGTGCCAGTTCGGCAAAACGAACGGTACGCCCCAACGTCGTCAGCCGGTGTGACGAGGGCGCCAAGACGACGAGCGAGTTTTCGAGAAAAGGCTCGCACTCGATGTTCATTCCATCGGGCGGGACGCCCATGACGTAAATGTCGTCTTGGTTGCGTGCAAGGCGCTCAAGCAGACGATCTCGGTTGATCACTTCCAGCGCAATGTCGATGCCGGGATATTGCGCGCAGAAGGGGCCGAGCAAGCGGGGCATGAAGTATTTGGTCGTGGTGACCGAAGCGATTCGGAGTCGACCTTTTTTCACCCCCTTCATGTCGGCAATGGTTTGCTCAAACCGGCCCCACGTTTCCAGCCAGTCGCCACAGGTGGCGTAGAGGTGCTCTCCGGCCTCGGTGAGAAAGACTTTCTTGCCGATTTGCTCCAGCAGGGCAAGACCAATTTCATCGCTGAGCAAACGAATCTGCTTCGAGACCGTGGGTTGTGTCACATGAAGTTCTTCAGCGGCCCTCGAAAAGCTCCGCAGCCGTGCGACGGCCTCGAAGGTGCGTAACTGCCTCAAGCTGACATGCATTATGTCCGATCCTTTATTTATAGCTTTTTGTCTATGGTTTTTATTCTAATTATTCATTATTAATTTTGTCAGGTACTCCATAGACTGAGTTCCGCTGCACCACTGATCTGCCGGAACAACCTCTAGGAGATATGCCATGTCGCCCTCATGGAATTCGCTCGGTCCACTGCTCGCCCTGTGCGTGCCCCTTGCCTTATTGGTCGTCGGCTGCGTTCCGACTGCGTGGGCCAACGCACGGCCTCGATTGATTGCACGGTTGAATGAAGCCATGGCCTGGCTGGCCTTCGTGCTGGCTATCACTGCTGGATTGCTCGGCACGCTGCAGGGCTCCACGCACACTTTCACCGTGGCATCCGCTGCGCTCCCTGCGGAACTGGGGCATCTGACCCTCTCGATTTATCTGAACGCGCTGACGATCATGATGCTGCTGCTGGTGTCCTTTGTGGGCGTGATCGTATCGCGTTATTCCAAAAACTATCTTGCGGGCGACGCGCAACAGGGCCGGTTTCATAAGTGGCTCGCTTTGACCCTGGCCAGCATTCTCAGCTTGATCGTGTCGGGCAATCTTTTGATGTTCGCCTTGGCATGGATCGCCACCAGTCTGAGCTTGCATCAGCTTTTGATGTTTTACAGAAAGCGGCCGATTGCCGTGCTGTCTGCACACAAAAAATTCGTCGCCAGCCGCATCAGTGATGCCAGCCTTCTGCTCGCTATCGTTTTGATTGGCTCGACACTCCACACGCTGGAGTTCGAGCGCCTGTTTCAACTGATGGCGGCGCTCAGAGGCGAGATGCCGATGAAACTGCAGATCGCGAGTTACCTCATTGTTTTGAGCGCGGCATTGAAATCGGCGCAGTTTCCTCTGCATGGCTGGCTGCTGCAGGTCATGGAAGCACCGACACCGGTGTCGGCTCTTCTCCATGCGGGCATCGTGAATGCCGGAGCTTTTTTGGTGATTCGCATGAGCCCCATCCTGTCGCATTCCACAGGGGCGCTCGTCACGCTGACCCTCATCGGGCTGGTCACCCTGGTGCTTGCTTCCCTGGTGATGTTGACGCAAACCAGCGTCAAGGTCTCTCTTGCCTGGTCAACCACTGCACAGATGGGATTCATGCTGCTCGAATGCGGCCTCGGGCTGTATAGCCTCGCCATGCTGCATCTCGTTGCACACTCGCTTTATAAAGCCCATGCTTTTCTGGCATCGGGCAGTGCAGTCGATGCCTTTCGGGCGCCCGCCCTGCAAGCGTCCCCCAAAGGCTTTGATCTTGTGCGGCTGATTGCCGCCCTCGCGCTCGGCGTGACCGCGTCACTCGGTATCGGCTCGCTATTGGGTGTCTATTGGCACGGGCAGGACACCTTGCTTGTTGTGGGCGTCATTCTGGCGGTGTCCATGAGTCAACTCGTGTTGCAGGCAGCCACGGCGCTGGGGCTGGTGCCTGCCTTGGTCATGGCGGGGGGGATGAGCGCGCTTCTATGCACGACCTACTTTGTGTTGCACGCATTGTTCGATCGCTTGCTGCTGAACAGTGTTTTGCCGGTGTCGGGGCTTGCTCACACGGCTTACAGCGTGCTCGTGCCCGTCGTGAGCGTGACGTTCGTCGCGCTGTTGATGATGCAGCAATTCCTGCAGGCGAGTGCTTCTCCGGCGCGTTTCAGGCTGTATGTGCACCTCTACAACGGGCTGTATGTTGATGTCTATGTCACCCGTCTGCTGCAAAAGTTGTGGCCTGTTCCCCAAACCAATGACATTCAACTTCAAGGAGCTTGAGATGAACCTCGCCGACATGCCCACGCTGATGGAGCCAACCTTGTCGATTGATCCTCAGATCGACGCCGCCTGCGGCCGAATCGCGCCGCTCTGGCCGCTGAAGAATTTTGTGGCCGTCAATCCATTTTTTGGGCTGCGTGATCACGACTTTCAGAGCGCCTCTGATCTACTGGCTCGTGTCATGGGCACGAGCCTCTACATGCCGCGCACCTATTTCCAGGAGCAGGTGGCTCAAGGCCGGATCAGCAGCAAGGACATTCGCCAAGCGATCAGGCTCTGCGGCAGCACGCTCAGCCTGGAGGACGTTCAGGAAGCTCTGGCCACAGACCGCCCTCAGCCCCGCATGGGCATGGCGACCGTGAGTGATCTGCTCGACAAAGTCGAGGGAGGTCTGTGGACGCGATTTGTCGTTGAACGCATCAGCATGCACTGCGCCGCGTACTTCGACATCGGCCAGGCCGTCATTCCCATGCCTTATCGTCACCAATCGTTGTTTGCCGCCTGGCGGGAGACCGCCACCATTGACCAGAGCCCGGCGTTGATGGGGTTGCGTGGCCTGCGCGCTGCCATCGCCGAGGTTCCGCATGCCCCACGGGATGCGATTGCATGGGCCGTCGAGAAGCTCGACATTCCTGCAGAGGCCACCGAGCGCTATCTTCACGCCGCTTTGCTGAGCGTGGGGGGATGGGCCGCCTGGACGCGATACCTGAAATGGCAAGCGGAACTCTCAGGCCAGACCGATGCGTCGATCGTCGATCTTCTGGCGATTCGTCTGGTCTGGGATGTCTTGCTGTTTCAGGAGAAGGGCAGTGCTGCACTTCAGGCCCGCTGGCGGGAGATGCTCGCAGCCAGCATGCGTGCGCCATCGGCCAAACGCCGTGCGGCTGCGGAGGTCGACAGAATCTTGCTCAGTGCCATGGAAATCGGGTTTCAGAACTCGGTGCTCGCAGCGCTGAAAGAAGCGCAGCGTCCGCAGCCGCTGCCGACGCGCCCCGCTGTGCAGGCTGCTTTTTGTATTGATGTCCGCTCAGAGATATTCCGCCGCTCGCTGGAAATCGTGGCGCCCTCGATACAGACCATCGGCTTTGCCGGGTTCTTCGGGATTTTCATTGAGGTCGTTCCGCTGGGCGCCGATTGCGGGCACTCTCACGTACCGATTCTGTTCACCCCCAGCTATTGTTTGCAAGAGCAGGGTGGAGACGAAACGGATCAACTGCGTCAACAGCGCCGAGCTCGGTTGAAATGGGCGAAGGTGTGGAAGGGTTTCAAATTTTCGGCGTCCTCCTGTTTTTCTTTTGTGGAGTCTGCCGGGCTGACCTACGCGCCCAAACTTCTGTCGGACAGCATGGGCTGGTCTCGACCCGTTCCTGACCCCAAAACTCAGGGCATCGGCCGGAAAAGGGCGCTGGCTCTTTCGCCGAGTTTGTTGCCCAAGACAAGTGATGCGTGCTGCTCGCATCACGGCGCAACAGGAATTCCGCAGGACCAACGGATTGAGAACGCGGAAAGAATCTTGCGCGCCATGGGCCTGACCGGGCCATTTGCGCGCCTTGTCTTGCTCGTTGGGCATGGCAGCAGTTCTGTGAACAATCCGCATGCCACGAGTCTGGACTGCGGCGCGTGTGCCGGACAAACAGGCGAGGCGAGTGCGAAAGTGGTTGCAGCGCTATTCAACGACAAGCAGGTTCGGGTGGAACTGGCACGCCGTGGCATTCTCATTCCAGAAGACACCTGGTTCCTGGCGGCCTTGCATGACACGACGACCGACATCGTGCAGGTGTTCGATGCGCATGCCGTACCGCATGACCTGGCGCCTGATCTCGCCAACCTTGAACGCGCACTCGAACAGGCTGGCGACTTGACCCGCATGCAGCGTGCTGCGTCGATGGGCATCGATGCAATGACAGATCGCGATGTCGCCCAGCATGTGCAGGCGCGCAGCCGGGATTGGTCGCAAGTGCGCCCTGAATGGGCGCTGGCCAATAACGCCGCCTTCATTGCCGCCCCCAGGTTCCGTACACGTGGCGCCGACCTTGGCGGGCGCGCCTTTTTGCATGACTATGTTTGGAAAAACGATGCCGACTTCAAGGTGCTCGAGCTCATCATGACCGCCCCGATGGTCGTCGCCAACTGGATCAACATGCAGTATTACGGCTCGGTTGTCGACAATTCACGCTTCGGAAGCGGCAACAAGGTGCTTCACAACGTGGTGGGTGGCGCCATCGGCGTTCTGGAAGGCAATGGAGGTGATCTGCGAGTGGGCCTGCCCCTGCAGTCTTTACATGACGGTAGCCGTTGGATGCATGAGCCTTTGCGGCTCAGTGTCTATCTGGAGGCGCCTGCTGAAGCGATCGACAACATCATTGCTCGCCATGAAATGATCCGTCAATTGGTGGACAACAAATGGCTTCACATTTTTCGCATTGACGAGAACGCAGAGGTGATCCGGCGTTTGGTAACGGAGGACGGATACTGCTGGCAACCAGTCAGCCTTGAAAGCGAAAAATCGATGACGGCACAGAGTTCATTCCAGACGGCGCTACGCCCCTGAGTGCGCCCGACATCACACTGTGTTCACGAGACACGCAGGAGAACCCAATGCCCACAAGAATTCTGCTCGTCCGTCATGGCGAGACCCGCCTGACGCTGGAAGACCGCTTTGCCGGATCGAACGATATATCGTTGTCGAACGAGGGCCGAGAGCAGGCTGCGAGCCTGGGAATCAGGTTGTCCAGCGTGTCCATCGCTGCGGTCTATGCCAGCCCGATGGCGCGAACCCTGGAAACCGCCCGGATCATCGCAGGCCCGCACAATCTGCCTGTGCAAATCGTTGATGCGCTGCGCGAGATCGACTACGGCAACTGGGAAGGCCTGACCCGGGACGAAGTCACCTGCCGATTTCCGCAGGCCTACAGCCTGTGGGAGGAAGACCCGCTACTGGTGGCGCCCGAAGGCGGGGAGTCGGGACTGAGCGTCATCCACCGGGCGTTGCCGATCATGCGCGAGATCATCGAGCGGCACCGGCATCAGACCGTGCTGGTCGTCTCGCACAAAGGCACCAATCGCCTGCTTGTCAGCAGCCTGCTGGGCCTGGATGCGCGCGGCTACCGCGAGCGCCTCGATCAAAGCCCCGCGGCGCTGACCATTCTCGATTTCATGAACGAGGTTCGCCCGCGCCTCAAGCTGTTCAACGACGTATCGCATTACCAGTCATATCCCGAGCGCGAGATTGCCGAACGCACCTCGAAATGGTGGCGTCCGACGGTGGAGGGTTGAGGGTGTTGCGGCCGGGGCCGCGTACAGGCGCTCCTTCGGCGTTCAATGTTTCTGCGCTTCGGGCAAAGTCGTGAAGTGCTCGACCACCGGGGGCTGCGCGAAGTAGGGGCCGACAATCGCCCGCCACTGCGAGAATGCCTCGGACTGGCGAAACCCCACGGTGTGGTCTTCCAGGGTGGCCCAGCGAATCATCAGCAGATAGCGTTCGGGCGTTTCAATGCCTTTGCGGATCTCGTAGCCTTCGAATCCCTTGGCGTGCGAGATGACGGTGTTCACGCCATGGACGATGGCGGCTTCGAATTCGGCCTGACTGCCGGGCCGGATCTGAATATCAGCGAGTTCATGAATCATGTTGGGAAGTCTCCAGAGTTGGGTTCAACGTTCCTGATCGGTGGGGCGCATCAGGATTTCATTGATGTTCACATGCGCGGGCTGGCCGGCACAGAACACAATGGCGCGGGCGATGTCTGCGCTTTGCAACTGGCGCATGCTGTCGGCCCAGTTGTTGAGCGCCGTCTGCGTGGGCGCGTGGGCGATATGGTCGCGCAGCTCGGTCTGCGCCACGCCTGGTTCGATCACGGTGACGCGGATATTGTCTTTGTAGGCCTCGCGCCGCAGCGATTCGCTAAAACCCACCACGCCCCATTTCGAGGCCGAATAGCCCCCGCCGTTGGGGTTGGCTTGCCGCCCGGCGGTGGAGGCCATGTTGAAAATGTGTCCGTCCTTCCTGGCGCGCATACCGGGCAGGGCGGCTTGGCAACTGGCCATGAGCGCGAGCAGGTTCAGCTGGATCATGTGCTGCCAGCGTGCCATGTCCGCACTGTCGATGGGCTCCAGATACATGACCCCGGCGTTGTTGACCAGGATGTCGAGGCGGCCGAAATGCGCTTCGGTATCTTGCACGATGGCTTGCGCGGCTTTGACTTCGGCCAGGTCGGCAGGAAGAACCAGCACCTCGGCGCCCAGTGCGCGCAGGCGCGCGGCCAGAGCGTCCAGCCGGTCGCCGCGGCGTGCGCTCAGGGCCAGGCGCGCGCCAGCCTGGGCGAACAGTTCGGCGGTCGCTTCGCCGAAGCCGGAGGAGGCGCCGGTGATGAGGACGACGCGATCTTTGAGCGATGCAGGAGCGAGATTCAGGGACATGTTTTTTCTCCTTGGGCAAAGCCAAAGACTGTACGCGCGTGGCGTGTTTTGTGCAGGCGCGCGAACGGCGAAACTCCGGCGCCCGATGTCGTCCTACGCCGCGCCATCCGGCATGGTCTTGGGCGCTTCGCTGCTGCCTTCCGCAGCCGTGGTCAGGTGTAGCTGGGCGTCGCCCTGGAGAATGTCTTCCAGCTCGGCGCGGGCGTTTTTCGACAGGGCGATGAGCGCGGCCCTGTCGTGAAACACGGCCTGCTGACGGTCGAGCACTCGCAGGTCGTGGGCGGTGAACAGCGCGACCACCCGGTCGGCATCCACCTCGGGCTGCACGGTCTGCAGTGCCCGCCGTCCCAGCTCCACGCTCGTGCCCCAGGTTTCGCGCAGCACGTCTTTCACGCCAAGCTCGCGCAGGCGCATGAGATGGGTGCGGTTGCGCGCCCGCGCCAGCAGCGGCACGTCGGGGAAGTGGGTACGCAGCAGCTCGGCGATCTTCAGGCTAGCCTCGACGTCATCGACGGCGAGGACGAACAGCCGGGCGTCCTGCACATGGGCGGCGCGCAGCAGCGACAGGCGGGTGGCGTCGCCGTAGTAGATCTTGTTGCCGAACTGGCGCACGAAATCCACCTGTTCGGCGCTGGCGTCCAGCGCGGTGAAGGCCACGCCTTGCGCGTTGAGCAGCCGGCCGACGATCTGGCCGACGCGCCCGTAGCCCGCGATGACGACGGGCTGGCCGGGTTCGTCGATAGTGCTGAAGGGCGGCGCCTGACGGTTGCGCGCCCACGGCTGGATCAGCCGGTCGTTGAGGATGAGCAGAAACGGCGCCAGGGCCATGGAGACGGCCACCGCCACGGTCAGCAGCTCGGCAGTGGGGCCGTCGAGCAGACCGCCACTGCGCGCGCTGGTGAACAGCACGAAGGCGAATTCGCCGCCGCAGGCCAGCAAAATGGCCAAGGGACGGCTGAGCGCATCGTCGCCGCCGATGAGCCGCCTCCCCGCATAGAGCGTGAGCGCCTTGAGCAGCAGAATGCCTGCCCCCAGGCCGAGCACCTGCAAGGGCTCGGCCATCACCAGCGGAAGCGCAATGCCCATGCCCACCGCGATGAAAAACAGGCCGAGCAGCAGGCTCTCGAAGGGCTCGATGGCCGCCTCCAACTCATGGCGGAATTCCGAATCGGCCAGCAGCACCCCGGCGAGAAACGCGCCCAGCGAGGCCGACAGCCCCACGCTGCTCAGCCCCACGCCGATGCCCACGGCGCCGAGCAGCGCGGCGGCGGCGAACAGTTCGCGGTTGCCGCCACCGAACCGCGCCACATAGCGGAACATGGTGGCCAGCACCGGCCGCCCGGCCAGGGCCACGATCAGCAAAGCCGCCAGGGCGGGCCAACCCGGCGCCTGCCCGCCGGCACCGGTAAGGGCGAGCAGCGCCAGAATGGGAATGACGCTCACGTCCTGGAACAGCAGGATGGCGAAGGTCTCACGGCCGAAGCGCGTGGTCAGCTCCCGGCGCTCGGCCAGCAGCGGCAGGATGTAGGCGGTGGACGACATCGCCAGCGCCACGCCCACCAGCGCCGCGCCCGTCCACCCCAGGCCCAGCGCCGCGGCGATGGCGGCAACCGGCAGCGCCACCCCGGCCATTTGCAGCGCGCCCAGGCCGAACACCTGCCGCCGCAGCGCCCACAGGCGGCTGGGCTGCAGTTCGAGACCAATGAGGAACATCAGCAGCGTGACGCCCAGCTCGGCGGTGTGCAGCACCGACTCCGGCCGGCTCACCACGCCCAGACCGTAAGGCCCGACGGCGATGCCCGCCACGAGATAGCCGAGCACCGAGCCCAAGCCGAAGCGTTTGAACAGTGGAACCAGCAGGACGCTGGCGGCCAGCAGGGTGAGCAGGGCGGTGGCGGACATGGGGCGATGGTACGAACAGCCGCCGTCTGCCGCTGCCGCCCGCGCGCCTATCGCGCTCCGGCCGTAGCCGCTGGCAATGGGCCGATGGCCGGCGTGTCGCCCACGCCCCAGCCGCCGCCCAGCGCTTGAATCAGGGCCACGCTGGCGGCGTAGCGGCGGTTCAGCAGGGTGAGCTGCGCATTGCGCGCGCCGGTGGCTGTGGTCTGCGCGGTGATCACGTTGAGGTAGGGCGCGGTGCCCGCCTTGTACTGGTTTTCGGCCAGACGCAGCGAGACCTCGGCGGCCTGCACCACCTCGGCCTGTTGCTGCGCCTCTTGCGCCAGGATGCGCTGTGCGGCGAGGTTGTCTTCCACCTGTTGCAGCGCGGTCAGCACGCTCTGGCGGTAGTTGGCGACCGTCTGGCGGTAGGCCGCCTGGCTGCTTTGCACCTGCGCGCGGCGCAGTCCGCCGTCGAACAATGTGGCCGCGAGTTGCGGGCCGATAGACCAGAACAGCGAGGGCGCGGAAAACAGCTCGGCAATACGCGCGGCCTGGCTGCCGCCTTGCGCCGAGAGCGTGAGGTTGGGGAACCAGGCGGTCTGCGCCACGCCGATCTGCGCGTTGGCCGCTTGCACCTGGGCTTGGGCCGCGGCCAGATCGGGGCGGCGCTGCAGCAACTGCGCGGGGATGCCCGCAGGAATTGCAGGCACTTCGGGCAGGGTGTCGCTTGCCGACAGGGAGAACTCCGCCGGGGGCTTGCCCACCAGCACAGCGATGGCGTTCTGCAACTGCACGCGGGTCACGCCCAGATCGGTCAGGCTGGTCTGCGCCTGCAATAACTGGGTGCGCGCCGAGGCCACGTCGGCGGCGGTGCCCACCCCGGCCTTGTAGCGGTTGTCGGTGATCTGCAGAGCGCGCTGGTAGGCGGCCACGGTGTTTTGGGCCAGCACGATCTGCGCGTCCACGGTGCGTAGTTGCAAATAGCTGGTAGCCAGAGTCGATTGCAGGCTGAGCTGGGTGTTGGCCAGGGTGGCGGCGCTGGCGGCAGCGGTGGCCTGCCCGGCTTGCACCTGCAGCCGCACTTTGCCCCACAGGTCGGGCTCCCAGCTGGCGCCGAGCGAGGCGCTCAGGCTATTGCCCACGGCGCCGTTGCCCGCGGTTCTGGCGCGGTTGGCCGAAGCCCCGGCAGTGACTGCAGGGTAGTAGGCGGCCTGGGCTTGTGCCACCGCAGCTTGCGCCTGTTCGTAAGCGGCGAGCTGGGCGGCGAGGCTCTGGTTGTGCTGCGCCACCTGGGTTTCAAGGCCGGCGAGCACTGGGTCGTCGAACACGCTCCACCACGCGCCGCGCGGCGCCGCGGCCATCGCCTGCGCGGGTTCCCAGCCACTCTGGGCTTGGGCATAGCTGGCAGGCAGGGCGATTTTCACCGGGGCTTCAGGCGGCGTGGCGGCGCAGGCAGCCAGTATCAAGACCAAGGGGACGGCGAGCGACAGGCGGGGCGGGACGATGGTTTTCATGAGGTTCAGGCCGTGGAATCGAGAGCCGCCGGGCGGTCGCTGCGGCCGAATTTGCGCAGCGTCCAGCGGCGCAGGCGGTCGAGTTCGAGGTAGATCACCGGGGTGGTGTAGAGGGTGAGCGCCTGGCTGACGATCAGTCCCCCGGCGATGGAGATGCCCAGCGGCTGGCGCAACTCGGCGCCGTTGCCGGTGATGAAGGCCAGCGGCAAAGCCGTGCCCAGCGCGGCCAGCGTGGTCATGAGGATGGGGCGCAGCCGCAGCGTGGCGGCCTGATAGATGGCGTCGCGCGGGCTGGCGCCATGTTCGCGTTCTGCGGTGAGGGCGAAATCGACCATGAGAATGGCGTTTTTTTTCACGATGCCGATCAGCAGGAACACGCCGATGAGCGCAATGATGGAAAACTCGGTGTGCGTGAGCTGCAGGGCCAGCAGCGCGCCCAGCCCGGCCGGGGGCAGGGTGGACAGAATGGTGAGTGGGTGCAGGGTGCTTTCATACAACATGCCCAGCACGATGTAGATGGCGAAGATCGCCGCCATGATGAACAGCGGCTCGTTTTTCAGCGTGTCCGAGAACAGTTGCGCCGTGCCCTGGAAACCGCCGTGAATCTCGGACGGCAGGCCGATGGCGGCGGTGGCGTCGTCGATCTTGGTCTGGATGCTGCCGAGCGACACGCCCTTGTCGAGGTTGAACGAAATGGTGGACGAGACGAACAGCCCCTGATGATTGACCGCCAGCGGGGTGTTGGTCAGTTCCTGATGCGCTAGCGCCGAGAGCGGCACGCGCTGGCTGCTGCTGCCCACCAGAAAAACATCGTTCAGCGCCTGGGCGTTGTTCTGATATTGCTGCGCGGCTTCCATCACCACGCGGTACTGGTTGAGCGGCTTGTAGATGGTGGACACCAGGCGCTGACCGAAGGCGTCGTTGAGGGTCTGATCGATGGTGGACACGGCAATGCCATAGCGCGCCGCGGCCGCGCGGTCGATCACCAGAGAGAGCTGCAGGCCGTTGGCCTGCTGGTCGCTGTTGACGTCGTTCAGGCCCGGAATGCGCTTGAACGCGGCCAGCACCTTCGGCTCCCATTCGCGCAGGGTGTTCAGGTCGGAGGCTTGAAGGGTGTACTCATACAGCGCCGCCGAAGGCCGCCCGCCGGCGCGGATGTCTTGCACCGGAAACATGAAGGTCTGCGTCCCGGGCACGCGCGACAACGCCCGGCGCAGCTCGACGATGATGCTCTGCACGCCTTTGCGCTGATCGATCGGCTTGAGCTGCATGAACATGAAAGCGCTGTTGGTCGTTCCGCCGCCGGTGAACGCCACCACGTTTTCCATACCCGGGTTCTTGCGCACGATGGCAACGATCTGCTGCAACTTTTTGCTCATGTCCTGGAACGAGATCGACTGATCGGCCTGCACCGAGCCGATCAGCAGCCCGGTGTCCTGCGTGGGGAAAAAGCCTTTGGGCACGATCTTGAACAGATACACCGTCAAACCGATGGTGGAGAAAAACAGCACCAGCATCAGCACCGGATGCAGCAGCGCCCGGCGCAGGCTGCGGGCGTAGCCGTGATGGACATGATTCCAGCCCCGTTCCAGCCAGGAGCTTGGTTTGGGCGCGCCGTGAGCCGTGCGCGCTTGCGGCCGCAGCCAGCGCGAGGCCAGCATGGGCGTGACGGTGAGCGACACCAGCAGCGAGATGCCGATGGCCACCGACAGCGTGACGGCGAACTCGTGAAACAGCCGCCCGACGATGCCGCCCATGAACAGCACCGGGATGAACACCGCCACCAGCGAAATGCTCATCGACAGCACGGTGAAGCCCACTTCCCGCGCGCCCTTGAAGGCGGCAGCCAGCGGCGACAAGCCTTCCTCCACATGGCGCATGATGTTTTCGAGCACCACGATGGCGTCGTCCACCACAAAGCCGGTGGCCACGATCAGCGCCATCAGCGAGAGGTTGTCGAGCGAATAGTCGAGCAGCCACATGGCGGCGAAAGTGCCCACCAGCGACAGCGGCACCGCGATGGCCGGAATGAGCGTGGCGCGCCAGTCGCGCAGGAACAGCCAGACCACGGCAATCACCAGCAGCACCGCGAGGATGAGGGTTTTTTCCACCTCGTCCAGTGACGCGCGGATGGTGGTGGTGCGGTCGGACATGAGGGTGATGTCGATGGCTGCCGGGATCGAGGCTTTGAGCTGCGGCAGCGCCGCCTTCACCCCTTCGACCGCATCGATGATGTTCGCCCCCGGCTGTCGGTAAATGATGAGCTGCACCGAGGGCTGGCCGTTGGCCAGGCCCATATTGCGGTCGTTCTGCAGACCTTCATACACCTGCGCAATCTGGTCGAGGCGGATCGGCGCGCCGTTGCGGTAGCCCACCACGATGTGCTGGTACTGCTGCGGTGTGGAGAGCTGGTCATTCGCGCCCACCTGCCAGCGATGCGTGGCACTGTCGATGGCGCCCTTGGGCGTATCCACATTGGCGCTGGCGATGGCCTGGCGCACCTGCTCCAGCCCCAACCCCATGCCGTTGACGCGGGGCAGGTCGAGCTCCACCCGCACCGCAGGCAGCGCCGCGCCGCCCACGGTGACCGAGCCGATGCCCGCGATCTGCGAAATTTTCTGCGCCAGAATGGTGGAGCCGGCATCGAACATCTGCCCGCGCGACAGGCTCTTGGAGGTGAGCGACAGAATCATGATCGGCGCGTCCGCCGGGTTCATCTTCTTGTAAGTCGGCCGCCCGGTCAGGCCGGAAGGCAACAGCGGAATGGCCGCATTGATCGCCGCCTGCACTTCGCGTGCGGCATCGTTGATGTTTTTCGACAGACTGAACTGCAGAATGACGCGGGTCGAACCCAGCGAACTGCTGGAGGTCATCTGCGAAATGCCGGCAATCGTGCCCAGGCTGCGCTCCAGCGGCGTGGCCACCGTGGCGGCCATGACCTCCGGGCTGGCCCCGGCCATGCTGGCGTTGACCACGATGGTGGGGAAATCCACCTGCGGCAGCGGCGACACCGGCAGCAGCCGGAAGGCGATCAGCCCGGCGAGCAACACCGCCAGCGCCAGCAGACTGGTGGCGATGGGGCGGCGGATGAACAGGGCGGACGGGTTCACTTCAGCCCTTCCCCCTCCCTCCCCACGCGTGGGGAGGGAGGGACTTCACCTCCCCCACTTGTGGGGGAGGTTGGGAGGGGGTGTCGCCGCCACGTCCCTATCCGACTGCTCAGCCGGTCGAACGCCAGATAGATCACCGGCGTGGTGAATAGCGTGAGCACCTGCGACACCAGCAGGCCGCCGACGATGGCGATGCCCAGCGGCTGGCGCAGCTCCGAGCCCATGCCTGTGCCCAGCGCCAGCGGCACCGCGCCGAACAGCGCGGCAAAGGTGGTCATCAGAATGGGCCGCAGCCGCAGGTGCGCCGCCTGCAGCATGGCCTCATCGGGCGGCAGGCCCTGGTTGCGCTGCGCGTCCAGCGCGAAGTCCACCATCAGAATGGCGTTTTTCTGCACGATGCCGATGAGCAGAATGATGCCGATGATGGCGATCACCGTGAGGTCATGCCCGGTGGCCATCAACGCCAGCAGCGCGCCGATGCCGGCCGAGGGCAGGGTGGACAGAATGGTGATCGGGTGGATGTAGCTCTCATACAGCACGCCCAGCACGATATACATGGTGGCCACCGCGGCGAGTAGCAGCCAGAGCTGGTTGGACAGCGCAGACTGAAAGGCGCTGGCCGAGCCCTGGAAGGCGATGGTCACCGAGGCGGGCAGTGCAGCCTGCTTGGCCGCCTGTTTGATCGCGTCCACTGCTTCGCCCAGCGACACGCCGGGCGCGAGCTGGAAGGAAATGAGCGCTGCCGGAAACTGGCCCAGATGGTCGATGGCCAGCGGCGTGGCGCGCGGCTCGATGGTGGCGATGGTGGACAGCGGCACCGCCTGCCCGTTGCTTCCGGTGAGATACACGCTGTTGAACGCGGCCAGCCCCTGGTCGGGCTGTTTTTCCACGCCGAGCACCACGCGGTACTGCGCCGATTGGGTGAAGATGGTCGAGACCAGCCGCTGGCCGAAGGCGTTGTACAGCGCGCTGTCGATCGCGCTCATGGTGATGCCCAGGCGCGAGGCCGCGCTGCGGTCCACGTCCACATAAGCCTGCAAGCCCTGGTCTTGCAGATCGCTGGTCACGCCGGAGAGTTGCGGCAGCGCCTTGAGCCGGTCCATCAGCGCGGTGTTGGCGCTAGAGAGCTGCGCGGCGCTGGTGGCTGACAGGCTGAACTGATAGGGGTAGCGGCTGGCGATGTCGTTGATGGTCAGGTCTTGCACCGGCTGCAGGTAGGTTGCTATGCCTTCGACCTTGGCGGCGCGCGCGTCGAACCGGCTGATGAGGGCCTGCACCCGCGGGCGTTGTTCCAGCGGCTTGAGGTAGATGAGCAGCCGCCCGGTGTTCATGGTGGTGTTCACCCCGTCGATGCCGACCACCGACGACACCGACTCCACCGCCGGATCTTTGAGCAGCGCATCGACCAGCGCCTGCTGGCGCGCGTTCATCGACTGGAACGACACGTCCTGTGGCGCCACGGTGGTGGCCTGGATCATGCCGGTGTCCTGCACCGGGAAGAAGCCTTTGGGAATGAGCACGTACAGCACCACCGTGAGCACCAGCGTGCCCGCCGCGAACAGCAGCACCAGCGGCTGATGCCGCAGCACCCAGCGCAGCGCGCGGGTGTAGCGGGCCGAAAGCCGGTCGAAAAACGCGCCGGTGGAACGGAACAAATGACTCTGTTTTTCCTCCGGCGTATGCCGCAGCAGGCGGGCCGACAGCATGGGCGTGAAGGTCAGCGACACGATGGCCGAAATGACAATGGCCACCGCCAGGGTGATGGCGAATTCGCGGAACAGCCGCCCCACCACATCGCCCATGAACAGCAGCGGAATGAGCACGGCGATGAGCGAGAAGGTGAGGGTGATGATGGTGAAGCCGATCTGCCCCGCGCCCTTGAGCGCGGCGGCGAGCGGCCGCTCGCCGGCTTCGATGTAGCGCGAGATGTTTTCGATCATCACGATGGCGTCGTCCACCACGAAGCCGGTGGCGATGGTCAGCGCCATGAGGGTGAGGGTGTTGATCGAAAAACCGAACAGATACATCGCGCCGAAAGTGCCCACCAGCGCCAGCGGCACCGCGGTAGCCGGAATGAAAGTGGCGCGCACGCTGCGCAGGAACACGAAGATCACCAGCACCACCAGCAGCACGGCCAGCAGCAGCTCGAACTGCACGTCGGCAATGGCCGCGCGGATGGTCACGGTGCGGTCGGACAGCACCGTGAGCTGCGCGGCGGCGGGCAGTTGCGTCTGCAGGCTGGGCAGCAGCTTGTGAATCGCATCGACCACGGCGATGACATTGGCGCCCGGCTGGCGCTGCACGTTGATCACAATGCCGGGCTTGCCGTTGACCAGCGCGGCCTGCCAGGCGTTTTCGGCGCCCGTGCTGATGGTGGCCACGTCGCCCAGCCGCACCGGCGCGCCGCCGGAGTAGGCGATGATCATGTCGCGGTATTGCTGCGGCGACTGCAACTGATCGTTGGCGTCGATGCTGAAGGATTGCTGGCTGCCGCTGATGCTGCCCTTAGGGCTGTTGACGTTCGCCCCGGCAATCGCGGTGCGAATGCTGTCGAGCGTCAGCCCCAGCGCGGCCAGCGCCGGGCCGTTGACCGTCACGCGAATGGCGGGTTTATGTCCGCCCGAGAGCGTGACCAGGCCCACGCCCGACACTTGCGAGAGCTTCTGGCTCAGGCGCGTATCGGCCAGGTCGTACAGGGTGGTGAGCGGCAGCGTGGCCGAGGTCAGGCCGAGGGTGATGACGGGGGCGTCGGCCGGGTTGACCTTGGCGTAGATCGGTGGCTGCGGCAGGTCGGAAGGCAGCAGATTGCTCGCGCCGTTGATGGCGGCCTGCACTTCCTGCTCGGCTACGGAAAGCGACAGCGACAGATCGAAGCGCAGGGTGATGACCGACGCACCGCCGGAACTCACCGACCACATCTGCGCCAACCCCGGCATCTGGCCGAACTGCTGTTCCAGCGGGCCGGTGACCGAAGAGGCCATCACGTCCGGGCTGGCGCCGGGGTAGAGCGTGGTGACCTGGATGGTGGGGTAATCGACTTCGGGCAGCGCGGCCTGCGGCAGCAGCTTATAGCCCACGAACCCGGCTACCAGCACCGCAATCATCAGCAGCGTGGTGGCGATGGGGCGCAGGATGAACAGCCGTGAGGGGCTCGGCCGGTCTTCGAGCGGCTCCCCCTCCCAACCTCCCGCACGAGTGGGGGATGAGAGGTTGGCGCTGAGGGCTGGGGAGGGGAGGCTTTGTCGTCGTGTGGCGCACTCATGCTCAGCGTGCTCCGCTGGCGGCGGGCTTGGCGTGGGCGTCAGGCCGGGCACGCTCCTTCCCGGCGCCGCCTGCGGACTGCACCACGGCCTGCACCACTTTCACCTCGCGGCCGTCGCGCAGGCGGTCGAGGCCGTCGGTGACGACGCGCTCGCCCGGCTTCAGGCCGCTGACGATCTGCGTGAGGTTGTCAAACGCCACCCCGGTTTTCACTACCCGCATCTTCACCTTGTTGTCCGGCCCGATGACATACACATAAGTGCCGGGCGCGCCAACCGCCACGGCGGTGGTGGGCACGACGATCGCGTCAGGGATGGTGCGCACCAGCAGCCGCACGTTGACAAACTGGTTGGGGAACAGGGTCAGCTTCGGGTTGGCGAACTCGGCGCGCAAATTGAGGGTGCCCGTCGTGTTGTTGATCTGGTTGTCGGCCGCGACCAGCTTGCCGGTTTCGAGCAACTGGGTGTTGCGGGCATCCCAGGATTGGGTTTGCAACTGCTTGCCCGCCATGAGCTGGCTTACCACCTCGCCGATCTGCTGCTGCGGCAGAGCGAAGGTCACGTCCACCGGCTGCACCTGCGCGATGGTGGCAACCGGTGAGGCCGAATTGGTGCTGCTGCTGGTGTTGCTGCCCACGGCGCCCGAAGTCGTCACCATATTGCCGGCGTCCACCGGGCGCAGGCCGGTGAGGCCGCTGACCGGGGCGGTGATGCGCGTCCAGCTCAGTTGCAGTTTGGCGTTGTCGAGCGCGGCCTTGTTGGCGTCGAGCGTGGCCTTGAGCTGGGCCACGGTGGCGCGCTGATCGCTGACCTGTTGCGCCGAAATCGAATCTTGCTTGAGCAGGGTTTCATAGCGCAGCAAATCGCTTTGCGCACCGGCGAGCTGCGCTTGCGTCTGCTCCAGTTGCGCCTGCGCCTGCTCCACCGCGATGCGGAAGGGCCGCGGGTCGATCTGCGCGAGCAACTGTCCGGCCTTGACCGTCTGCCCCTGCTTGTAGTCCACGCTCTGCAGCAGTCCGGCCACCCGCGGCATCACGTTCACATAGCTGCGCGGCGTAACCGTGCCCAACGCGGTGAGCCAGACCGGCACGTCCTGCGTTTTGGCGACCGATGCCGTGACCGGCTGCGGCGGCATCTGCCCTTTTTCCATTCCGCCCGGGCCGCGCATCTGCGCCTGCGCCGGGTGCTCGCTGCCCAGCAGGGCCAGACCGCCCGCGGCGAGCAGGGCCACGCCCAGCCCGCCCCAAAGCCAGCGGCGGGCGGTCACGGGACGGCGATGTTGTTCAGGGGAGGGAGGGGTCGCAGTCATGGGCGGGGTGTCACGGTGGGAAAACAGATCGGTTGGCAGTCTTCACATCCTGCCAGCGCGACGTGAAAGTCGTGTGCAGGCAGTGTGAAGAAGTATGTCGCTTTGAGTCTGCCGCTGGGGCGTCAAGCCTTGGGCTGACGCTGATGATTCCAGTACACCTCGGTGCTGGCGGCGTCGCCCGCGCGGTTGAGCGTGCGCGCCAACACGAACAGCAGATCGGACAGGCGGTTGAGGTACTGCAGCAGCTCGGCGCGCAGCAGCGTGGGCGCCTGCTCCCCGCCGGCCTGCGCCACTTCGCAGGACACCGCCACCACCGACCGCTCGGCACGGCGCGCCACGGTGCGGCACACATGCGCCTGCGAGGCCGTTTGCGTGCCGCCGGGCAGAATGAACTCGGCCAGCGGCGGCAGCTTGGCGTTGTAGTCTTTCAGCGCGTCATCGAGCGCGGCCACCTGCTTGGGTTTGAGCAGCGTCATGCCGGGCACCGATAGCTCGCCGCCGAGATCGAACAGATCGTGCTGCACCTGCGAGAGCAAGGCGTCGATGGCCGGCGGCAGCCCCATGCTGCGCAACAGCCCGAGGTGCGAATTCAGCTCGTCCACCTCGCCCAGCGCCTGAATGCGCGCGGCCGATTTCAGACAGCGCGAGCCGTCCCCCAGCCCGGTGGTGCCCGCGTCGCCGGTGCGGGTGGATATGGCGGTGAGGCGGTGGCCCATGGAGACTTGCCCTTTTCGGATGGATAGACGAAATCCGAAAGAGCATAGTGAAGTTCCCGGCGATTTTCTGGCGCCGGGAAATCGCACAAACTCGCACAGGCCGCGGGCCGTCGTGCGGCGCCAGCCTCGGCCTTCAGGCCGTCTTTGGCACTGATTTTTTCATCAGTACGGCGTAGAGCACGCTGGCGACAATCAGCCCGACCACCCAGGTCACGTCGGCCCCACCGATCATGCTGGCAACCGGGCCGGTGAAAAACGGCATGCTCATGAACGGCACCTCGACCAGAATGGCCACGGCGAAGGCGATCAGGGCGGGCCAGCCCCAGGCGCCGTAGCGGCCGTGACGGTCGTAGATGTCCGGGATCGAATACTCACCGTGACGCAGCAGGAAGAAGTCGGTCAGGTTAATGGCTGACCAAGGGACGAACACATACATGAGGATCAGCAGCAGGTTGTTCAGATAGGCCATCACGCTGTTCGCCCCGAGGATGGCGATCAGGCTGCCGATCACCGCGCCGGTCGCCCCAAGGCCAATCCGCCACCACTTGCCATGCTGCAGTGTGGATTGCCGCAGCCCCGCACTTGAGCTGAGGATGGTGAGGGTGGACAGGCTGCCGCCGTAAAGGTTCAGCGCATTGACCACCACCACACCTGCCAGAACGATGAACAGCACAGCGCCGTACAGCCACGCTGTCGGCCCACTGAACAGACCCGAGAACGCCGCGGTTGGGTCGGCCGACGCCACCTTCTGGTTCAACAGCCCGAGCACCACGCCTACGAGCATGGCCCAGCCGGAGCCGATCATCGAGCCGAAATAGGTATTCCAGAAAATGGCGCGCGCCGAAGTGGTTTTGGGCATGTAGCGCGAATAGTCGGCGACGTAAGGCCCGTAGGTGATTTGCCACGTGGCGAAAATGGAAATGGCCACCAGCAGCATGGGCAAAGACACGGCTGCCGCAGCTGCTGGCGAGGCGGGCATGGCCGTCAACTTGCTGATGGCCAGCACGGTCGCCACGATGAAAATGGCCGCAAACACCCACGCGGCCCATTTGGCGTAGCGGTGAATGGTGTCGTAGCCCAGCGCCAACAGCAGGAAAGTCAGCAGATTGGTGATGAGGATGCCGATGGGCTTGGACACACCCAGCAGCAGCGCCACGGCCGAGCCGCCCAGAATAGCGCTGCCCGAGAAAAATCCCAGATACATCAGCACGACAAAGGCGAGCGGAATATTGGCGCCCAGCACACCAAACTGCGCCCGGCTCTGAATCATCTGCGGAATGCCGATGCGCGGCCCCTGCACCGCATGGGCCGCCATGACGAAGCCGCCCAGAATGTTTCCCAGCACCACGGCGAACACACTCCACCACAGACTCAGGCCGAGTTCGATGGGAATCACCCCCACGGCCACCGCGGTGATCTGCATATTGCCGGAAAAGAACAGCGTGAACATGGAAAACACCTTGCCATGCCGTTCGCTTTCCGGAACGAAATCAATGGTTCTACGCTCAATCACCGCCGTTTCTTGTGCCATGGAACACCTGCCCTTCGTGGAGTTGTGCCGTGCCGGTTGTTGGGTGAGATGCGCCGAATCCGGCAATCAGCGCATCGGCTTGCTCTGCATCAGGAATCTGCAGACTCAGCGGGCCAGAAGGCATCGCATTCGGTTTTGTCACGCAAAATCTGCGCCAATCGCCCTTCGCGGATCAATGCGAACGCGGCCTGAATATCGCGTGCAATGACGCGGTCTTCGGTCATGCGCGATACCTTGGCGCGCAGCAGGGCGATGGCGCTCTCCAGTGCTTCTGACGTGTGCAGCGGGCGCAGGAAATCAATGCCCTGTGCGGCGGCCAGCCATTCAATGGCGATGATGTGGGCGACGTTGTCGATCATGGCCTGCAGCCGACGCGCGGCGAAGGTGGCCATGGACACATGGTCTTCCTGATTGGCCGAGGTGGGCAGGGAGTCGACGCTGGCCGGGTGCGCCAGAGACTTGTTCTCGCTGGCCAGGGCGGCGGCGGTGACGTGGGCGATCATGAAGCCCGAGTGCAGCCCCGGCTCCACGCAGAGGAAGGCGGGTAGCCGCGACACGCTGGTGTCGATGAGCATGGCGATGCGGCGTTCGGCAATGGCCCCAACCTCCGCGATGGCCACGGCCATGGCGTCTGCCGCCAGCGCCACGGGCTCGGCGTGAAAGTTGCCGCCCGAGATGAGTGCGCCGTCGTCCGGAAAGACCAGCGGGTTGTCGGTCACGGCATTGGCCTCGCGCAGCAAGACTTCCGTGCAGTAGCGCAGTTGGTCCAGGCAGGCGCCCATGACCTGTGGCTGGCAGCGCAGGCAGTAGGGGTCTTGCACGCGGTCGTCGCCCTTGAGGTGCGACGCGCGAATGGCGCTGTCGTGCAGCAGGGCGCGATAGCAGGCGGCCGTGGCGATTTGTCCTGGGTGCCCGCGCACGGCGTGAATGCGCGGGTCGAACGGCGCGTCGCTGCCTTTGGCCGCCTCCAGACTGAGCGCGCCTGAGACGACCGCCGCCTCGTAAACCGGTTGGAAATCGATCAAGGCATGCAAGGCCAGCGAGGTGGATGCCTGCGTGCCGTTGATCAAGGCCAGCCCCTCTTTCGCTGCGAGTGCGAGAGGTTTGATGCCCGCCGCACTCAGCGCTTCGCTCGCGGGAACGGATTGCCCATCGACGACGAAACTGCCCTCGCCGATCAAGGCCAGAGTCATATGCGCGAGCGGGGCCAGATCGCCCGATGCGCCCACCGAGCCCTGGCTGGGTACTTCGGGAATCAGCCCGGCATTGAGCACGGCAATCAAGGTTTCAATCACTACCGGCCGCACGCCCGAGTAGCCCCGGGCGAGCGAGGACACCTTGAGCGCCAGCATCAGCCTGACGACCGAGGCGCGCATGGGTTCGCCAACGCCCACGCAGTGCGAGCGGATGAGATTGACCTGCAACTGTGCGAGGTCGTGCGCATCGATGCGCGTGCTGGCCAGTTTGCCAAAGCCGGTGTTGATGCCGTAAACCGGCGCATCCCCACGGGCGGCTTTCTCAACAATGGCGGCGCTTGCCTTCACGGCTTCCCAGGCGGACGGCGCAAGTTCCACTTGCACTCCACCCGCGTGAAGCCTTTTGAGTTGGGCCATGTCGAGCTGGCCCGGTGTGACGGTGATCTTCATGCTTTGCTCACCATCGGCAGATGCAGCCCGCACTCTTCTGCGCAGGCCACGGCGTCGGGGTAGCCGGCGTCGGCATGGCGCATTACGCCGGTGCCGGGGTCGTTCCATAACACGCGCTCAAGCCGCTTGGCGGCGGCCTCGGTGCCGTCGCAGACGATGACCACGCCGGCATGCTGCGAGTAGCCCATGCCCACGCCGCCGCCGTGATGCAGCGACACCCAGGTGGCGCCGCCCGCAGTATTGAGCAGGGCGTTGAGCAGCGGCCAATCCGAAACGGCGTCGCTGCCATCGCGCATGGCCTCGGTTTCCCGGTTGGGCGAGGCCACCGAGCCGCTGTCGAGATGGTCGCGGCCGATGACGATTGGCGCCTTCAGTTCGCCCAACTTCACCATTTCATTGAAGGCAAGGCCAGCCTTGTGACGCTCGCCCAGACCCAGCCAGCAGATGCGCGCGGGCAGGCCCTGAAAGGCGATGCGCTCTTCCGCCATGTCCAGCCAGCGATGCAGATGGTGGTCGTGCGGGAACAGTTCCTTGAGCTTGGCGTCGGTCTTGCGGATGTCTTCCGGGTCGCCCGACAGCGCCACCCAGCGAAACGGCCCCTTGCCACGACAGAACAGCGGGCGGATGTAGGCGGGCACAAAGCCGGGGAAGGCGAAAGCGTCTTTCACCCCCTGATCGAGCGCGACCTGGCGGATGTTGTTGCCGTAGTCGAAAGTGGGCACGCCCATGGCCTGGAAGTCGAGCATGGCCTGCACATGCACGGCGCAGCTTCTGGCGGCGGCCGCGGTCAGCGCCGAGTGCTGGCTGGCGTCGGTCTGTGCGGTTTTCCAGCGCTCCAGCGTCCAGCCCATCGGCAGGTAGCCGTTGATCAGATCGTGCGCCGAGGTCTGGTCGGTCAGCAGATCGGGTTTGATGCCGCCGGCCTTGGCGCGCTTGACCAGCTCCGGCAAAATCTCTGCCGCATTGCCCAGCAGCCCCACCGACACGGCCCTTTTTTCGTCGGCATAGCGCGCCATGCGGGCCAGGGCGTCGTCAAGGTCGTGCGCCTGCTCGTCCAGATATTTGGAACGTAGACGGAAATCGATGCGGCTTTGCTGGCATTCGATATTCAGCGATGACGCACCGGCAAAGGTGGCCGCCAGCGGTTGCGCGCCGCCCATGCCGCCCAGCCCGGCGGTGAGAATCCAGCGTCCCGCAAGGTTGCCACCGAAATGCTGCCGCCCGGCTTCGACGAAGGTCTCGTAGGTGCCCTGCACGATACCCTGGCTGGCGATGTAAATCCACGATCCTGCCGTCATCTGGCCGAACATCATCAGGCCCTTGCGGTCAAGCTCGTGGAAGTGTTCCCAGGTGGCCCATTTCGGCACCAGATTGGAGTTGGCAATGAGCACTCTTGGTGCATCTACATGGGTGCGAAACACGCCAACGGGCTTGCCGGACTGCACCAGCAGGGTTTCGTCTTCCTTCAAGGCGCGCAGCTCGCGCAGGATGGCGTCAAAGCATTCCCAGTTGCGAGCGGCCTTGCCGATGCCGCCATAGACAACCAGGGCCTGGGGGTTCTCGGCCACGTCGGGGTCGAGGTTGTTCTGGATCATGCGGTAGGCGGCTTCGATCAACCAGTTTTTGCAGGTCAGTTGGGTGCCGCGAGGAGCGCGAATGACGCGCTGTGCTGTTTGTTGCGGAGGGGTGGAGAGGTCAGTCATGGTCTAGCTCACTTCTGGGTCGTTGCGTGGTGACCACTCTAGTTGTCTAGACAAGCCTGTACAAGATATTTTGATCCGTATTTACCCTAGTTATTTCCGCCCGGGAATCAACTTGTATAGACAGGCGCGTGCAACTAAGATGAATCCATGAATTCCCTTGCAAAAATCGATCTCGGCGCAGCAGCCACGGCGCCCTACAACCGTGTCAAGCAGCATCTCAAACAGGGGCTTGAGCAGGGCCGGTGGAAGCCTGGCGAGTTGATGCCTTCGGAGGCAGAGCTTGTGGCCTTGTTCGGCGTCAGCCGCATGACGGTGAACCGCGCGCTGCGAGAGCTTCAGGCCGAGGGCTTGGTTGACCGGGTGCAGGGCGTGGGCACCTTCGCGGCGCAACTGCACCGCTTGTCGTCAACGCTTTCCATCCGCGACATGCACGAGCATGTCGAGTCGCGCGGTCATCACCACCGGCTGGATCTCAAACTGCGTCGCGAGGAGGCTGCCTCAGCCACTGTGGCGCATCGGCTGGGGCTTAAGGTCGGAGCCAAGGTGTTCCATTCCCTGGCGATTCATTTCGAGGACGATGTGCCTTTGCAACTGGAAGACCGCTGGGTGAATCCCGCTGCCGCGCCGCGCTACCTGGACGCCGATTTTTCCAGCACCACGCCAACGCAATATCTGCTTGAAGTCGCGCCGATGTGGGAGGCCTCCTACACCATCGAGGCCTTGAGCCCGACGCGGCAAGAGGCCCGTTATCTGAAGATCGAGCCGACTGAGCCCTGTCTGGTCATCACCCGCTGGACGGTCAGCCGGGGCGCTCCTGTGACCTTGGTACGGCTGGTGCATCCGGGCAGTCGCTACCTGCTGGAAGGGCGTTTTCAACCATGAATCCCCGGCTGATCGACTGCGCGTGCATCGTTGCCCAGCCCTGGCGCAACGGTGGCGGCATGACGCGGGAACTGCTGGCTGCGCCCGACTCGCAAAACTGGCAATACCGCATCAGCGTGGCCGATATCAACGGCGACGGCGCCTTCTCTTCTTATCCGGGCGTGGACCGTTGGTTTGCCGTGCTGGAGGGCGAGGGCGTGTATCTGCAGATCGACGGCAACGGCCATCGTCAACTTCCGCATGAAGAACCGCTGCGCTTCGATGGCGCGGCGCAGATCCATTGCCGTCTGCTGGGCGGCGCCACGCGCGATCTCAACCTCATGCTACGCAATGTCAGCGGACGGATGCAGCGCGCAGATGCGGGGATAGCATGGAGCGCAACAGACGGCGCTTGCGGCTTGTTCGCTACGCAGCCGGGGCATTGCCACATTGCCGATCAGGGCGATGCGCGCAAGGCTGTTGTCGTTCCGATGCCCGCATTCAGTCTCCTGTGGTTTGAACGCTCGCCCGGCAGACTGATCTTTGAGGCTGATCGCGCCGGCGAAGCCCGCATCGGCTATTGGCTGGCCGTTCAAACGGAGCCCACTGCATCATGCTGACCCTCTATCGCAATGCCCGGCTTTGCACCCTCGATGGCGCATACGGATGGGGTTTGATCGACGAGGGAGCGCTGCTCGCCGAGGGCGACATGCTGCGCTGGGTGGGACACGAGTCGGAACTGCCAAGCGATGTGGTTGCAGCGCGCACGCACGATCTGGGCGGCGACCTGGTCACGCCGGGCTTGGTCGATTGTCATACCCATCTGGTTTACGGCGGCCAGCGCGCTGACGAGTTCGAGCAGAGGCTTAACGGGGCGAGCTACGAAGACATCGCCCGCACCGGCGGTGGCATTCGGGCGACGGTGCGGGCGACCCGTGCCGCTAGTGATGCAGAGCTTCTGGCCGCCACGCGCGAGCGCGCTCGCAATCTCATGCGCGCTGGGGTGACCACGGTGGAAATCAAGTCCGGCTACGGCTTGAGCCTGGAGCACGAGGCCCGCTGCCTTCGAGCCGCGCGCAAGGTCGGGCAGGAACTGCCACTGACTGTGCGCACCACTTGCCTTTCCGCGCACACCCTGCCGCCCGAGTTCGAGGGCCGCGCGGACGACTACATCGACGCCGTCTGCACTTGGCTGCCCCAACTCAAGGCTGAAGGATTGGTGGACGCGGTGGATGCGTTCTGCGAGCGCATCGCCTTCACCCCGGCGCAAACCGGGCGGGTGTTCGAAGCCGCCCGCGCCCTCGGCCTGCCGGTCAAGCTGCATGCGGAACAACTCAGCGACCAGGGCGGGGCGGCGCTGGCAGCCCGTTACGGCGCGCTGTCCTGCGACCATCTGGAGTACCTCGACGCACAAGGCATCGCCGCGATGGCGCGCGCGGGTAGCGTGGCGGTGCTGCTGCCCGGCGCCTTCTACTTTCTGCGCGAAACCCGCTTGCCGCCCGTTGCCGCGCTGCGCGAGGCCGGCGTGCCCATCGCGCTGGCCACCGACCACAACCCCGGCTCGTCCCCCACCCTGAACCCGCTGCTCATGCTCAATATGGCCTGCACCCTGTTTCGCCTCACGCCCGAAGAAACCCTGCGTGGCTTTACCGTGAACGGCGCGCGGGCGCTCGGCCTGCACGACCGCGGCCAACTTGCCGCACAGCAACGCGCCGACTTTGTGGCCTGGCCCCTGCATCATCCCAACGAACTCAGTTACTGGCTGGGTTTGAATCCGGCCTGTCGGGTGTTCATCGGCGGCCAGGAGGTCTGAACCATGCAAGACACATCCACCCCATCCACCTATACCCTCCACAGCGGTGACAGCCCCTTGCTGGTGAGCTTGCCGCATGTGGGCACCGAAATTCCCGCAGCCCTCAAGCCGCGCTACACCGCGCAGGCCTTGAATGTGGACGATACCGACTGGCATCTCGAGCCGATCTACGCCTTTGCCGTGCAACGCGGCGCCAGCCTGCTCGTGCCACGGTTTTCGCGCTATGTCATCGACCTCAACCGTCCACCGAAAAACGCGCCCATGTATCCCGGCGTGAACAACACCGAGCTTTGCCCGACCCACGCCTTCACCGGCCAGCCGATATACCTGCCGGGGCAGGAGCCAGACGCAGCCGAGATTGCGCAGCGGCTGACGGACTACTGGCGCCCCTACCACGCCGCGCTCAACGCCGAGTTGCAACGCCTGCATGCGCGGCACGGCTACGCCCTGCTGTGGGACGGTCACAGCATCCAGTCCACGCTGCCGTGGTTGTTCGAGGGCACTTTGCCCGACCTCAATCTGGGCACGGCCAACGGGGCCAGTTGCGCGCCGCCGTTGCGTGCGGAGTTGGCCGAGGTGCTTGCGCGGCAGACCACTTTTACTCAGGTGGTCGACGGCCGTTTCAAGGGCGGGTACATCACCCGCCACTACGGTCAACCCGCGCAGGGCATTCATGCGGTGCAGATGGAAATGTGTTTTTCCACTTATATGCAGGAAGCCCCACCGTTTCGCCTTGACCCCGCACTCACCGCAAGGCTGCGCCTCGTGCTGGAGCAACTGATCGATGCCATGCTGGCATGGAGACCGCATGAACAATCCCGCTGATTCTCTGCTGTGGGCTCGCCGCGCTTGGCTGCCCGGAGGCTGGCAAGACAAGGTGCTGCTGCGCATCGGTGCGGATGGCCGGTGGGCCGAGATCGTTCCCGGCGTGCTCACGCCGCCGCAGGGCGCAGAACAACTGGGCACTGTGTTGCCTGGGCTGGTCGATGCGCACAGCCATGCCTTCCAGCGCGCCTTTGCCGGCCTGGCCGAACAGCGCACCAGTGCCGCCGATACCTTCTGGTTGTGGCGTGACCGCATGTACCGCGTAGCCCTGCGCATCACCCCGGAGCAACTGCGCGCCATTGCCGCGCAGCTCTACATCGAACTGCTGCAGGGCGGCTACACGCAGGTGTGCGAGTTTCATTACCTGCAGCATGCGCCAGACGGCCAGCCCTACGCTGATCCGCTCGCCTTCAGTTGGGCCTTGGCCGACGCGGCGCGCGATGTGGGCATCGGCCTCACTCTGCTGCCGGTGCTGTACGAACGCGCCGGCTTTCAGCAACCCACGCTGCGCCCGGACCAGCGGCGCTTCGCCACCAGCGCCGAGAGTGTGTGGCAGGCGGTGCAAACCATCCGGGGCCGACGCCAGCCGGGGCTGGACGCGGGTATCGCCATTCATTCCTTGCGCGCGGCGTCGCCCGCTTCCATTCAAGCGCTGGTGCAACGGGCAGACGGCTTCGACGGCCCCATCCACATCCACGTTGCCGAGCAAACCGCCGAGGTGGACGATTGCCTTGCCGCCACCGGCCAGCGACCCATCGCCTGGCTGGCGGCGCAAGGCCTGCTCGACGTGCGCTGGCAACTCGTCCACGCCACCCACACGGTGCCGCAAGAGATCGATGCCGTCGCCCGCAGCGGCGCGGGCATCGTGCTCTGCCCCACCACCGAAGCCAACCTCGGCGACGGCCTGCCCGATCTGCCCGGCATTCTGGCGCAAGGCGTGCCCATCACCCTGGGGTCGGACAGCCAGATCACCCGCGACTGGAGAGAGGAAGTGCGCTGTCTCGAATATGGTCAGCGCCTCATCCAGCGTCAGCGCAACACCGCGGCAGCACCCGAAGCGGCGCAGCCGTCCACCGCAGCCCGGCTGTGGTCCTGCGTGCAGGCTGGCAGCGCCCACGCTGCCGGACAGCCCGCGTGGGGCTTGACGCCAGGCGCCCGCGCTGACGCTCTGGTGCTCAACCCGCATGCCGCAGCAACCCTCGGCATGCCGCCTGGCCATCTGCTCGACGCCCTCGTGTTTTCCAGCCCCTCCGCAGCATCGAAGGCGGTCATGGTGGCCGGGCGCTGGGTACTGCCATGAACGCCCCCCTCACCCCGAAAATTCTCACCCGCCCCACGCCGCCCGCCCTGCTCGACGCCTTGGCCAGCCGCTTCGGCGCGCAGCTTTCCACCGCGCAGGCCGTGCGCGAGCAGCATGGGCGCGATGAATCGCCCTTCGACGTGCCGCCGCCGTCCGCCGTAGTGTTCTGCGAAAGTACGCAAGACGTGGCCGACGCGGTGAAACTGGCCGCCGCGCACGACGTGCCGGTCATCGCCTTTGGCGCCGGATCGTCGCTCGAAGGCCAGTTGCTCGCGGTGCAGGGCGGCATCAGCCTCGATCTCACGCGCATGAACCGCATCCTCGACGTGGCCGCCGCCGACATGCTCGTCACCGTGCAGGCCGGGGTCACGCGGCTGCAGTTGAACGACGAACTGCGCCATACCGGCCTGTTCTTCCCCATCGACCCCGGCGCCGACGCCACGATAGGCGGCATGGCCGCCACGCGCGCCTCGGGCACCAACGCCGTGCGCTACGGCACCATGCGCGAAAACGTGCTGGCGCTCACCGTGGTGCTGGCCGATGGCCGCATCATTCGCACCGGCACCCAGGCGCGCAAAAGCAGCGCGGGCTACGACCTCACCCGCCTCATGGTGGGCAGCGAGGGCACGCTGGGCATCATCACCGAAGTCACCCTGCGCCTGTACCCGCAACCCGAGGCCGTGGCCGCGGCGGTGTGCTCCTTCCGCGACGTGGCGCACGCGGTGGACTGCACCATCGCCCTCATTCAGGCCGGCATTCCCATCGCCCGCGTGGAACTGATGGACGCGGGCGCGGTGCGCGCGGTCAACGCCCACGACCATCTCGGCCTGCCCGAGCAGCCCCTGCTGCTGATGGAATTCCACGGCTCGCCCGCCGGGGTGCGCGAGCAGGCCGAAACCGTGCAGGCCCTCGCCGCAGACCATGCCGGCTCCGACTTCGCCTGGGCCGACACGCCGGAAGAACGCACCAAGCTGTGGAAGGCGCGTCACCACGCCTACCTTTCCGCGCTGCAAATGAAACCCGGCTGCCGCTGCGTCACCACCGACACCTGCGTGCCCATTTCGCGCCTGGCCGAAAGCATCAACGACACCATCACAGAGGCCGACGCCGCCGGGCTGCCCTACTTTGTCGTCGGCCATGTGGGCGACGGCAACTACCACATCGGCTACCTCATCGACCCCGCCAAACCCGAAGAACGCGAACTGGCCGAACGCCTCAACGCCCAACTCGTGCGCCGCGCCCTCAAACTCGGCGGCACCTGCAGCGGCGAACACGGCATCGGCCTGCACAAGCAGGGCTTTCTGCGCGAGGAAGCCGGCGACGACGCGCTCGACGTGATGCGCGCCATCAAGCAGGCGCTCGATCCGAGGGGCATCCTCAATCCGGGGAAGATTTTTGCGTAAAAGCGGGACCAGTGAGGCCATGTTCACCTACCTCATGCTCGGCAGCAACGATCTGGTTCGCGCGGCCGCGTTTTACGACCCGGTGCTTGCCGCGCTTGGGCACGCGCGCTGCGTGACCGAAGACGACGATCCCGCCCATGAAATCGGCTGGGGCCGCTACGCCGACGAGGGGCGGGTGGAACTGGCGCTGTGGCTATGCAAGCCCTTCGACGGTCAGCCCGCCACAGTGGGGAATGGATCCATGATCGCGCTGGCCGCCCGCAGCCGGGCGCAGGTCGATGCCTTTCATGCCGCCGCAATGGCGCATGGCGGTCGCAGCGAGGGCGCGCCGGGTCTGCGCCCGCACTACGGCCCGGATTTCTACGCCGCTTACGTGCGCGACCCCGATGGCAACAAACTTGCCGCCGTCTGTCGTGCAGCGGCATAGGGGTGCAATCACCCAGCGGGCGTTGGCTCCAGCCCGCTGAACACTTCCGTCAGGGGGATGCGCAGTTGCACGCTGGCGAGTTCCATCTCCGCCAGCCCGGTGAAATCGTGCAGCTCGAACAAGCCGCGCTCGTTGCGCCGGAACACCTCCACGCTGCGGCTGTCGGGGTCGATCAGCACATATTCGCGCAACTCGGCGATGCGTCGGTACATGGCAAACTTCAGGCTGCGCTCAATGCCCTGCGTGCTGTCAGACAACACCTCGACGATCAGCACCGGATGACGAAACACCATCTCGGTGCGCAGGTCGTCGGCATGGCAGGTGACGAACACATCCGGGTAAAACACCGCCTCATCGGCCACCTGCACCTTCAGGCTTTCGGTGAACACCTCGCAGGGGCCGCCTCGGAGCGCAGATTTGAGGGCTGCAAACAGGTTGCCCGACACCATGCCATGCACCCGGCGCACCCCCACCATGGCGAAGGCTTCGCCGCGATAAAACTCGTGCCGCTCGGGCTGCGCGTTTTCCCAGACGAGGTAATCGCCCAAATTCAGTTTGTGTTGTGCCAAGGCCATGTGGTCATCCTAGTCGTGTCCAAGCGGCGAAAGTGCAGTGTATTCTCGCCGTATTGGCTAGGTTGCGGTGTCTACATGGCGCCAGCCCCTGCCTGCCTACTGCGCATACAGATTGAAGAAAGTGCGCGCCGCCACGGTGCAGAACGGGCGCTCGTCGGTGTGGTAGCTCTCCATCGCGTAGGCAGCGGCCTGCTGCGCCGTGTAGCCCTGCGCTTCAGCCGCTTGCACCACACCTTGTTGATACGCGATGAAACCACCTTGCACCGTGCTCGCCACGGTCTGCAGGGTCTGTTGCTGTGCGGTGTTCAGGCCGTAGCTGGTCAGGCCGTTGCTGTAGGTGCCGGGGCTGCCCTGGTTGTCGAGGTCGAGGGTGGCAAAGCGCAGGCCGGGGTTGGTGGTCTGGGCCTTGTTCATCAGGGTGGCGGTCATGGCGGCGGCGTCCTGGTTCCAAAACACCTCGGGGTCCTGGTCGCCACCGCACATCAGCAGCGGCATGCTCGGGGTGTAGCCGCGCAGATCGTTGGCCAGGAGAATTTGCCGCAGGGGATCTTGCGGGTTGCTCGCAGGCGTTGGCGCAGTGGTGGTGAAATTGGGTGCGGAGCCATCAACGGGCGCGGCGCCGTCGGGGTGGGCGAGCACGTCGGCCACATATTGCGCGCGGTAGGCGGTGCTGATGAGGTAGTTGGTCGGATCGAAGCCCAGCGGGCCGAGCGGCCAGCCTTCGCTCAGGCTATCCAGCGCAGCGTTGCCGGTGGGCGGAGATTGAAAGATGGCGGTGTACGGAATCTTTCCGGCCTGCACCAGTTGGCCAAAGCCCGCAAAGCCCACGGGGCCGGGGAACAGGGTCGGCGCGTCCGCATAAAGCGGGTTGAACATGGCGGCAAGATCGATTTGCGGCGACCCCGCGGGCAGATGGGCGTAAGAGTTGGCGACCAGCGGCAGGTAGGCGGTGCCGCCAACGTTGGGATGTCCGAGCATGATTTCATCGCTGATGGCGAGCATGCCGTAAGGCCCGGACATCGGCGCGCCCGCTGTGGCCGGGCGGCCCTGGGCATCGAGCTTGGCCAGTGTGGCCATCGACACAAAGCCGCCTTGCGAATAGCCGGTGACGAACAGCTTGCCGTTGTCGCTCACGGGCAGGTTCAGTTGCATCAATGCTTGCCGCGCGGCCGTGAGGCTGTCGATCATGTCCTGCGACTGCTGCTGTTTATTGAGATAAGGCGCGTAGGGCAGGGGCGAGGTGTCGTAACCGGCGTAGTTGGGCGCAACGACGATGTCGCCCTGCGCGGCGAAGATCATGGCCACGCGTGAGGCGGTGCCGAAGGCGGGGTTGCTCGGGTCGCCGAGTGCGGCCAGGTCACGGTTCTTGCTCAGCGCGGTGCCGTGGGCGTAGAGCACGATGGGCTTTGCGCCCTGACATTGCGCGGTGCTGCCGGAGGGAATCATCAGCGCGCCGGTGGCGGTGGTGGGTTCGTTCTCGCCGCCCACGGTGGCGTAGGTGTACTTGTAGACCGTCACGCCGCAAACCGGGGCGCCGATGAGCTGCTGCACCCCGCTGGGGTAGCGGCCCATCCAGTGGCTCGACGTGGCGATGGTGTTGGTCGAGATCGCCGCGGTGGGCGTGGCGCTGGCTGAAACCAGGGTGTCAACCGTGCCGGTGGTGGGAGTGGGCGTGCCGCCACCGCCACCGCAGGCCGCAAGCAGCAGGGCGCTGGAACTGACGGCCAGGGCCGTCCTCAGCGAGAAGGTGTGCATGGGTTGTCTCCGTTGTCTGGCCGTGTCGCGGCCTTAAGTTGATCTGAAAATCGAACGCTCGTTCTTTATCAAGAATTCTCCGCTTCTCCAGAGCACGTCAACGGTATTTACAAAGCGTTTCAGAAGCGGTGGGGCAGCCCGGGCAGCGGACCCTTTGGCTCTGACAATTCACAAGCCCGAGCGGCCATGCCGGGCCTATGCTTCGCACTTGTCGTATTCGTAGAGCCCCTTCATCATGTCTGACCATTTTGTTGTACTCGGCGCGGGCTTTGCCGCCCTCACCGCGGCGCGCACCTTGCGCTCCAAGGCGCCGCAGGCGCGTATCACTCTGGTGGCGCCCAAGGCTGAATTCGTCTATCTGCCCAGCCTGATCTGGGTGCCCACGGGAGTGCGCAAGAGCAGCGATCTGGTCATCGACCTGGCGCCGTTTTTGCGCAAGCACCGCATCGACTTTCTCGCCGCCGAAGTGACCGGGCTGCAAGACGGCGGCCGCACGGTGCTGACGACCGGCGGGCCGGTGGAGAACGACGGCCTGATCATCGCCACGGGCGGGCGCTTCATCAAAAAGCTGCCGGGCATCGAGCACGCCATCGCGCTGTGCGAGGGCGTGGCGGCGACGGAAAAAATCCGCGAGCGTCTGCTGGCGATGGACAGCGGGCGCATCGCCTGCGGTTTTGGCGGCAACCCGCAGGAGCCCACTGCCGCGCGCGGCGGGCCGATGTTCGAACTGCTGTTCGGCATCGACACCTGGCTGCGCCGCCAGCGCAAACGCGACAAGGTGGAATTGGTGTTTTTCAACGCCTCGGACAAACCCGGCCAACGCCTGGGCGAGCGCGCCGTCACCGGCCTGCTGTCGCACATGGCCAAGCGCCGCATCGACACGCATCTGGGCCACAAGCCGCTGCGCATGTCGCCCGAAGGGGTGGAGACCGAGGGCGGCCTGGTCAAGGCCGATCTCATCCTGTTCATGCCCGGCATGACAGGGCCGGGCTGGACGCACAACTCCGAGCTGCCGCGCTCGCCCGGCGGCTTCATTCAGGCGGACGCGCATTGCGCCGTGCCCGGTTTCGAGCGAGTGTTCGTCGCTGGAGACGCCGGCAGCTATCCCGGCCCGGACTGGCTGCCCAAGCAGGCGCACATGGCCGATCTGCAGGCCAAGGCCGCCGCCGAGAATCTGCTGCTGGTGATGCAAGGCCAGCCCGCGAAGCATGTGCCCAAGGCCGAGTTGGTGTGCATCGTCGATACCGTGGACAGCGGCATTCTGGTGTTCCGCGACGAGAACAAAACCATCGTCCTGCCGCCTTCTCGCGCTTTCACCTGGGCCAAGCGCTGGTTCGAGGGCAAATACCTCAAGGACTACCGCTCGGCCTAATTCAGCGCAAACGACCTCACCCCACCCCAATCCTCCCCACGGGTGGGGAGGGAGTTAGAAACGTCTCTCCCACCGCGCCGGAGATGGTTTGCTCCTCCCCCACTGGTGGGGGAGGTTGGGAGGGGGTGCGGGTTTGCGCCGACTCAGTTGGCGCCAAGCCAACAGCGCCAACTCACTGCGCCTTCTGGTCGATCAGCACATTGCCCAGTGCATCCTTGAGCTGCACTTCATCCACCCGCAGCAGCAACCCTTGCGTCTTGGCGTCGCCGCCGAGCACGGTGGCGAAAATGGCCATGTGAAAGTGCTGGTAGTTGGCGATGGCGTCGTCGAGGGTTTTCATCACGGCGGCATCGGCGCAGGCCAAATGGCGAAATGCTTCGGGGTGATCGTAGGTGTAGTGATACGGCGAGTTGTCGAAGTAATACCCGGCGCCGTGGATGAACAGTCGGTTGTCGATGGGGTAGTACTTGCCCTGCGGCACATAGGCGTCGAGCGCGATGTCATCGACGTCGATGCGCAGCTTGGGGTGCGCTTTGTCGAAAGCGATCATGGCGTCGACCTGCTGCTTTTCCTTCGCGCTGGCCTGCACCGGCGCGGGCGGTTCGATCATTTCGGTATTCGGCGTGAGGATGCCGGTGTAGTTCACCGGTTGCTTGGAATACGCATAGACATAGGTCTTGAGCAGCACGGCGTTGTCCAGCTCGACAAACCCGTCGCGCTGCTTGATGGCGTGTACGCCCAGGCTTTGATCGATGCGCACACGCGAGGGCGAGCCGGGCAGATCGGTGAGCGAGGCGCTTTCCAGATTGATTTGTGTCGCCGGGGCCGAGGCGGGCTTGGCCGCAGGCTCGGCAGCCTGCGCCAGGGTATCGATGCTTAGAACGGCGCTCAGGCTCAGGGCCGAGAGTGCGGCGCCCAGCACGGTCAACTGCAACAGACGGCCGGGGCGGGAGAGTCGGGTATCAGCCATGGTGAGGCTCCGGTTGTGCGACGCTGGAGGAAGAGGGCGCGGCCGGTTCGTCTTCATCTTCCCAGCCGGTGATCATGGCCTTGATGTAGGCGGTTGGCGGGTGCGCCGTGGTGCCCAGATAGACGTGCAGGATGAAGAACAGCAGCATCATGTAGGCGGCTGCGGTGTGGGTGAGCGCCACCCAGTCGAGCTGCAGCCCCAGGGGCGAGAGCCGAATCCAGCCATAGCTGTAAAACAGCAACAGCAGGCCGCTGGCCCAGATGAGCGGATTGATCATCAGCTTGAGCCACAGATACGCCAGCCGCTGCAGCGGGTTGTGTTTGCGAAACGGCTCCTTGTGATACGGGTGATGTTCACCGATGAACATGCCCCAGGCGTAATAGCGCGCCACCGTCCACAGGCTTTTCGGGCGCAGGTCGGGGATGTAGTTCTTCCACGCGCCGGTGGTGAAGTGCCAGAAGATGGCGAAAGTCCATAGGGTCATCAGCAGCCAGGCGGCGTATTCGTGGATGAGCAGGGCGTGCTCGAAATTGAAGCCGCCCAGATAGCCGTGAATCTCGAAGCCGGTGAACAGCATGGTGATGATGAGCGCGGCCTGGCTCCAGTGCCAGAAGCGCTCGAAGCGGGTGAATCTGTAAACGCGTTGTGTCGTCATGATGATGTCCTTTCAATGACCGCGGCGACGCAGCCACAGACCGAAGCGGATGAGGCCGTGCAGCAGCACCCCAGCCAAGGCGAGCGCGGCGACGGTCAGGCCGATGCGTTCCAGCCAGGTGTTGTGGTCTTTCGGGCGATGCGGCATGTACACGCCGTCGATGTTTTGCAGCCGGCCGTCGCTGGCGTGGCACTGCATGCACGACAGTGCCTGCGTCTTGGGCGCCACCATGTGCTCGATCGGCCAGTACATATCGGTCTTGACAAAGCTGTAGTGCCCTAAATACGGCAGGTGCGCGGCCTTCATGCCAGCCTCGATCGAGGTCTGCCAGTCGTAACTCATGGTGTAGGAGTCTTTGTCGAAACCGAAGGAATGAAACACCGCGAGGATGCCGGTCTGGGTGTCATACGGCTGGTTGTTGCGCATGATCTTGAACGGGAAGATCTTGGACTTGCCGTCGGTCGGGCTGCCCTCGATGGCGTTGAGCTGCACCACGCCGTTGGTGTCTTTGAAGTCCTGCACCTTGTCGCCGACATTCATCCAGCGTTCCACGCCGTTGAACCAGCGGTACTGCGGCACCACGTTTTCCGCCCACTTGAAGCTGCCTTTGACGCCCCAATAGGTGTTCCAGCCGTGGCTGTCGTTGATGACCAGCGGCGAGCCGTTGGGCGCGAGCTTGCCTGCGGTGGCGTAGTTCCACTCCATCTTGGTGGGCAGGCCGCCGCGCGCGAACTCGGGGATGTGGCAGGTTTCGCAGGCGATGTCGCGGGTGTGCATGTTCAGCGTCGCGGCCTGAATCTGGCTGTTGAGGTCGTTGCCCTTGTGCGGCGTCTGTCCGTGGCACGACACGCAACTCGCCGCCTGGGTGTTGTGCGGGTTGCCGCGCATGAACTGCTTGTCGCCGAACATCATGTCAGTGACGTAGCGCGAGCCGCTGACATTGTGGTTCTCGGTCTTATGGCACTCCTGGCAAGAGAAGTTCAGGCCATTGGTCGCCATGTGCACGTCTTCAGCGCGCGCGGGGTTGACCAGCGAGCTGTCCATGTCGCCGTGCTTCACGCCGTCGCCGCCGCCGCCGTAGAAGTGGCACTGGCCGCAGGTGTAGCGCGTGGGCGAGCCCACATGCTGCGCGATGTTGGCGAGGTTCTCCGGCTCGACGAAAGGCTTGTCGGTGCCATAGACCTCGCCGCAGCCGGGACGCACCGCGATTTTTTCCATCGCCGGATTGCCGCCGATGAACGGAATCTTGTGATAAGTCTTGGTCTGGTCGTGGCACACCAGACAGTCCACATGATCCTGGCTGCGGTGGTCGAACGGCACGAACTTGTTCGGGTCGGTGCTGCCATAGCCCACATGGCACACGGTGCAGAACTGTTCGTTGCTGATCGGGCTGACGCAGAAGTTGTTGTAGACGTGGTTCTTGCCCACCAGTGTCTTGGTCTTGGGGTCGTAGGCCTTCCAGGTCCAGTGAATGGTGGACATAACCTGCTTGGCCGCGTCGGTGTGGCAGCTCAGGCAGGCTTTGGTCACCTGCTCGGGCGAGGTGAACGGCCCCTTGAGCTGCGGAAACTGGCTGTGATCCTGCGGCATTTCCTTGCCCACATTGCCCTTCTGCACCGTGGGCACGACACTGGGCTCCACATGCCAACTGTCCTGCGCCGCATCGGCGGGTTGAACTTTTACCCCGTTCTGTGCCACGAAGATTGCAGCGTCTTGCGCCCGCGCCAAGGGGCTGAGCGCCAGTAGCCCCGCGGCTAAGAGAACGGCCTGCGCAGATCGCGCCGCGCGCGCGATCCGGCTCTCTCCGGTTTGTCGATGGAAATCCATGGCCCACACTCGTCTCGTTGGAAGAATGGGCGAGATGCTGCGCCTGCCGTTGTTTGAAAAGATTGACCGTTCGCAATCGATTTCTGGCGCCGTGTTTCGGTGACGCCATCTCTTGATCTGGCCACACAAAAGAAAAATAAAGACACCATTAGAGACAACTAATTACATTCAAAGCGAGCTTGCGCGCGGCCAGTTTTGCGGTATCGTTTGCCGCTTCGATGGAGACCGTCATGCCCCTGCTTGAGCGCACTCACGCCGCCCTGGATCGCCTGGCCGATCTGCCGCCCCTCGGCGCGCTGCGCCGCCAGCGTGCAGAGGCCGCCTTTGCCAAAAACACCGACGCCAACCTGTTTCGCGGCGTTTATTCCAGCTTCGACGCCGCGCAGGCCAGCGCGCCGCCCACCCGCCCGCTGGGCTATGACAACGCCGATGCGGCGGGCATGTATCTTGAGCGCATCAAGCGCATCTACCCCAGCGACTATCCCGTCATCTTCTGGCTGCAAAAACTGTTTGCACAGGGGCAGAGTTCGGTGTTCGATCTGGGCGGGCATATCGGCATCGGTTACTACGGCTATCAGCGCTACCTCGACTATCCGCCGGGTCTGCGCTGGACGGTGAGCGACGTGCCTGCGGTGATGGCGCGGGGCGCAGACATCGCCCGCGAGCGCGACCCCGTGGGGCGGCTGAGCTTCAACGGCGATTTCCGCGGCGCCGAGGGTGTGGACGTGCTGCTGGCGCTGGGCGTGCTGCAGTACCTGCCCGACACGCTGGCGCAGCGCTTAGCCACGCTGGAGCGTCCTCCGCGTCACATCATCCTCAACCTCACACCGCTGCATGTGCTGGACAACGGCGGGCAAGACTACTTCACCCTGCAGAGCATCGGCACCGCCTTCTGCCCGTACCGCATCGCCGCCTACGCGCCGTTTCTGGAAGGCTTTACCCGCTTGGGCTACCAGATCGTCGACCGTTGGCAAAACCCCGACAAACATTGCCACATCGCCTTCGAACCCGAGCATTCAGTCGATGTGTATCACGGGTTTTATCTGCTGCGGGGGTGAGTTTCAGGCTGCGGGCGCGCCGTGGCGCAAGCCGGGAAGTTGCAGAAACTTCGAGGGCTCGACGGGGCGTGAATACAGATAGCCCTGCAACTCGTGACAGCCCAGTTCGCGCAGCATGCGCGCCTGCGTCTCGGTTTCCACGCCTTCGGCCACGAGGTGCAGATGCGAGGCCTGCGCCAGCGCCACGATGGCGCGTACCGCGGGCAGGGCGCTGGCGTCGGTTTCCAGATCGATGACAAACGATCGGTCGATTTTCATCACGTCGATCGGCAGCTTGCGCAGCGCCGCCATGGATGAATAGCCGGTGCCGAAGTCGTCGAGCGCAAGGGTCACGCCCATGTCGCGTAGCGCGGTGAGCTGGGCGAACAGGGCGTCGTTTTCATCCACCAGCAGGCTCTCGGTGATTTCGAGTTCGAGCGTGGCGGGCGGGACGGCGTGGCGTTCCAGCGCGTTTTGCACCTGCCCGACGAGTTCGCCCGATTCAAACTGAACGGCGGAGACATTCACCGACACCCGCGCGATATCGATGCCTTCGCGCCGCCACTGGGCCATTTGCTGGCAGGCGGCGTCCAGCATCCAGCGGCCGATGGCCGCAATCAGCCCATACGACTCGGCCACGGCAATGAACGCATCGGGGAACAGCAGCCCGCGCTGCGGGTGATGCCACCGGATCAGCGCTTCGGCAGAGGTGATGCGGCCATCGGCAGCGTTGACACGCGGTTGATAGAAAGCGACAAATTCACTGCGCACCAGCGCCTGCCGCAGGTCGGCCAGCAGCTGGGCCAGGGTGCGGGCTTCGGCGTCGAGCGTGGGGTTGAACATTTGGGCGCGGCCACGGCCATAGGCCTTGGCGGCGTACAGCGCAATGTCGGCGCAGCGCAGCAGTTCGTTGCGCTCGCAGGCATGCTGCGGGCACAGGGCAATGCCCACGCTGGCGCCCACTTGAACCGGGCCGCCCGCCAGCTCGAACGGCTCGCGCAGGGCGCGAATCATGGCGTCCGCCGTGGCCTGCGCCGTGGCCGCGTCGGCCAAGGGCAGCACCAGGGTGAACTCATCTCCGCCCTGGCGCGCCACGATGCCGTTGGCCTGCAGGCGGGTGCGCAGCCGCTCGCTGGCCTGGCACAGCAGCGCGTCGCCCGCAGCATGGCCGCGGCTGTCGTTGACTTCCTTGAAGTTGTCGAGGTCGATGTAGAGCAAGGCCAGCGGTGCGGCGGCCTGGCCGGGCGCCAGCAGGGCGTCGAGCTTTTCGTGCAGGCCGTGGCGGTTGAGCAGGCCGGTGAGGCTGTCGTGTGTGGCTTGATGCACCAGCGCCCGCTCGCGGTCTTGCGCGGCCAGACCCACGGCCAAGCGATCACGCACTTCGACGGCGGGTTGCAACTCGCTCGCGGCAGGCTCAGCGGGCAGGCCGAGGGCGATGAGGGCTTGTACCGCTTCGCCCTGCCGCAGCGGCAGCAGCGCCACCCAGCCGTCCGCAGGGGGCATGAGGCTGCGCAGGCAGGGGGCGTCGCGCAAAGCGTTTTCGCCCAGACTGTTGATCTGAAACTGCCGATCGCCTTGCAGCCCTGACCACTGGGCCTGGGCGGCCGCATCGCAGGCCAAGTCGCGCACGTCGAACACGGTTTTATTCGTCTTGCCGTCGTGCCACAGCACGGCGCGGCGGAAATTCCGCGGCTCTTTCTGCCAGATCACCGCGGCGCTGGCTTCGGGGTAGAGCCCTTCGAGCTGATCGAGCACGCGCCGGGCCAGGCTGTCCACCGAAGCGCCCGACAGAATGTCGCGGTCCATCGCGGCCAGCCCTTCCAGCGCATGAAACTGCGCGCCGATCTTGGCCGCCATGTCGTTGAATGCACCGGCCAACACGCCGAACTCGTCTTGGCTGTGCACTTGCACGCGTGCGCTGTTGTCGCCGGCGGCCAGGCTGCGTGTGCCCGCGGTGAGTTGTTCCAACGGCACCAGGGTGCGGCGAATTTGCCGCTGCGCGAGCAGGGCGATCAGCAGCAGCGTGGCCGCCGCCACGAGGCCCAGCCACACCGCCAGCGGCCAGCCCAGCCAGCTCACGCGGGGCGGCGGCGCTTGTTGAATGAACAGCCAGTCTGGCGCGCCAAACTCGCCGCCAAGAAAAAGCTGAAAGCGAAACACCGAGCCGGCCGCTGTGCCGCGCTGGGCGGCGGGTGCCGTGACGTTGGCAACGGGGTAAAGCAAGGCGCCTTCGGCATTGCGCACGCTCCACACGCCGCCATCCATCGCATCATGCACCGGGCCCCAGAGGAATTTCGGGTTGAGTTCTGCAATCCACCGGGGCTGCCCGTTTTGCAAGGCGGCCAGGTAGACCCGGGTCGGTTCGCCCGTCGCGCGATGCGTGCGCAACAACACCTGCGTCAAACCGGCGCTGGTATCCATGAGGGGTTGAACCGGCGGGATGGCGGGGAAGGCGCGCTGCCAGTTGCGCCACAGATTGGCGGCGTTTGCGGAGGCCCATTCCGGCTTGCCCTGCGGCGTTTGCAGCAGCAGTGCATCAAACGCCCGCCCCAAACCCGGGAGCTGCGCGTCAGCTTGCGGCGCGGAGGACGGCAAGGCGAGCAGCAGGGTTTTGGCCGTGAGCAAACGGTCGAACACCTGACGGCTGACCTGCCGGGTCATGCGCTGCTGGCTCTGCATATTGAGCTGCTGCGCCACCTGGTTGACCGCTGTGCTCGACAACCAGTCCGACAGCGCCAGCGGCACCAGTGCCGCAACGACGAACAAGGCAAACAACTGGCGCCCCAGGCGGCTGCCGGAAAACCAGGTGGACAGGCGCGGCGAGCGCATCGCTGCTCAACGACAACGCGGCGTAGCGCCGCAGGGGAAGTAAGAGGCGCAGGCCACGGGCTCAGTAATTGGCGGCCAGGCCGATATACGCGCCGTTGTTGGCGCGGATGATGTCATCAAGGCTGACCTTGTTGCTGATCTGCGATTTGGTCTGCCCGTTCGCCCCCATGCTGTAGAGATCGAAGTCGGTGTTGATGGGGTTGAGCGCCTTGTCCTTGCGCGCGCCGCCTTTGCCGTTTTCCTCGATGTTGTAGTAAACATAGGGGTGGCCCCAGGGATCGAGCTTGCCCGCCATGCCGATGTCGGCCAGCGAATTGGGCAACGTGCGGTTGTAAACCCAATAGTTCTGGATGGCCGCAGAGATGGACACCACGTCTTGCTGCGCCTGGGCATTTTCAACCTTGAGCCGGTAGCCGCTGTAAATCGGCAGGGCGATGGCCGTGAGCACGCCCACCAGGGCAATGGCCATCATCAACTCCAGCAGGGTGAAGCCGCGCGAGCGCTTGCCGGGCGTGCAGGAGCAGGAGATGGACAGATTCATGCTCGCTTTGTAGCGCCGCCACGCAGAGCGAATGGCTGGTTTTGTGAAATGCTGCACAAACCGGCGGCGCGCTGTGGAGGAAAACCCACAAGGCGTGGCCGGGTTGCCAATCCCGCTCAATATTGGCGCCAGAGGATCGGTCTGTTCAAGTTTTGAAACAACTGGGTGATCGGGGTCGGCGGCGTATTCAGGTTTGTCAGTTGGGTTGTCGCCAAAATAATTGCACCGGTCGTTGTGTTGCTGCCCGTTGGACTAAGTGCGGGGCCTTTGCCGAGGTAGATATATCCACCGGTGACCACTTGCCCTTTGTAGGTGATCGGGGTGGTTGGCTCTAATCCATTGACAAAATTGAAGTAATTCAACCCCCCTGATCCAACGCCGCAAACATTCGTGCCCGTAGGGGGCTGATAGACAGGGACCCAAAACACGCCATTTTTTAAGTAGGGCACCGCAGAAACCTGCCCCATCAAAGCATTCACCCCAGACGCCTGTTGCAGAGTGCCAGAGGCGTCTGGCTCGTATCCTCCGGAACTACTGCTGGCCCAGACGATATAGCCAGAGCCGCCGCTTACCTGCTCAAACACAGTTACCTCGTTTTGTGTGGCTGCCCAGAAATATGGCATGCCGCCCTGTTCTGTGTAGCCCACATAATTGATCGGCTGAGCCGGATTGGTTGCGCCTGCAAGTTGCAGGCCGGCAGCGTCAGCAGTGGCTGTTCCGGTGAGGTACACATTCCATACTTGGCCTTGGCTGTCACCGAACCAGAGCGTGCCCGAACTGGAGTCATAGTTCAGCGCGCTGGTCACATAGTTTCCTGTGCCGAGCCCTAAGCTGGCAGACTGCGCCGAGCCGCTGGCGGGCTGACCTGTCGCCACATTCACTTCGTACAACGTGCTGGTCGTCACTTGTGTGCTGCCAGAGCCAGTCTTGGTGTTCACCACAAAGATCGCATATTGCGCACCATTGACCGTGGCGATGATGGGCGCCTGCATTTGTGGAGAGCTTCCGCCTGGCGTGGAAATTCCCCAAGTCTGCTTGGTGGGTGTTGGGCTGGGCGGGCTGGTGGACGGGTCGTCCGCCAGTTTGATGGCGTAGTGATACGCCCCTGCGCTAGCCGTACCCACCACATAGCTCGCCCAGTTCGACGCTGTAGGGTTAGTCGTCGTATCGACGGCATCCGTGGTGGTGAAACCCCCGTCAAACAGCTGGAGGCGCTGGAAATTTTGATAGTTTTGTAGCTGGCCGACAAATTCACGCGGCATCCAACCCCACGCGAGTTTGCCCGTCTGGGAATCGACCGCATACAGAAAACCGTCGTTGCTGGTGAACAACACCAGCTTCTGGCGCCCGCTCTCATTCCGCGCGAAATTCACATACCCGCCAAGCCCCCCTAAGTACTGGTCTGATGGTGGGGCCAAATACTGCAACTGATCATTCGGGCTGAAGCTCCCGAGCATCCAGTTGAGCTGTCGCCCCGCAAGATAGGAATATCCGCTTGGCCCGGCAGGGTAGGCCGGGGAGGTGGTGTCTCCTGTCGTGTTGTAGGAGGGATCCCAGGTGTAATAAAGAATGGTCTGAATATTCGGTATCGCTGGGCTGGCCGCGGTGAATCCGAAAGCCGCTTGGTCAGAGTAGGTGCCTGAAGCTGCGCCCATTTGTGCAAGAGTCGCAACAGAGCGTGCCGTTCCACTATTTGCCGACACGGTGGAATACAGATTGGCCTGCCGATTCGCCGCCGTCATGAGTCCGTATTGCGGATCGCCCACGTCCCAAAGCGCAGGGCCGCTTGCCGTGCCGATGGGGGCACTGGCGCCTGTGGTCGGTGCAGCAACGGTGCGGAAAGCCTGAACATGCCCGGCTAACTCACCTGAGTTGTTGTTGGAGGTCGCGGTATAAATCAGCCCACCAGCTGGCAGGCGTGACGGCGCCACTGGTGCGGATACGTTGATAGTGCCGAAAATCTGTGCGGCGATGCTTCCCAGAGCTGCGTTGAATGCGCTCACATTATTTGCCGGGTATTCCGTCCCCGTGCCACCGGCAATGGCCATGGCGTTGAGGGCGTAATTGGCTGCGGGATTCGCGTTGGCGTCCACACCCGCGCCAAGGCCGACGACATAGGTCTTGATGCCCTTTTTGTTCAGCGCCTGAATGGCGGTGATGGTGTCGATCAGCGCTTGGTCATTGGTCTTGCTGCTGTCCAAGCCACCCTGGGTCTGACCGCTGGGAACGTTGCCGCTATCGTCGTTGATACCGTGGTTGGAGTCGCCTGCAATGCCATAGAACGCGGCATTGACCCCATAACCCTGTCCCGCAGCGCTGCCCAGCGGCGGCCAGTTATTGCCGTTCAAGTCCATCGTTGGCAGGCCATCCGTCACCAAAATGACGTATTGACCTGCGCAAGAAGCGGTGAGATTACTCAACACATTGCCCGCGCCCTGCACCAGCCCCGCCGTCGGAGACTGATAGGCCAGCGCCTTGATCTCGCTGGACGATGAATTGTTGGTCTCTGGCTTTAACGCTGTGGTGAAAGGCGTCAGTGCCGTGTTGACTGCAGATGTGCTGGGATTTGTGCCCAGATTGGTCATGGAAACGACCTGGTTGCCGCCGGTCGCGTTGAGGCTTTGCACGTAGTAGCCAAAGCCGCGCTGGGCATAGACCACCTGAGGCGAGTACGGCACATAGCCAGCATTTGTCGGACTGGTGCCAAAGTTGCCATATGTGCCTTGTTTGGGGGAAGTGCTAGCGTAGGAAACGTAAATCGAGCCGTTTTCGTAGTCGTTAAGGCTGAAATTTGGTGGATAGGGTGACGCCGGATTGGGCCCGTTGTATGACACGAATAGTCCTGAGTTCCCATTCGAATAGAGCACGTCGTTCACGTTCGGGTCGTCGCTAGAGGCGCCGATCTGCATGTATTGATTGCCTGACAGCGTGCTGGCAGCGGAACTCGCGCTGCTGCCATACAAGCCGGATTTCGACAAACTAGTGCAGTAACTCTTGACCGAAGACGAGGCGCTGCCGTATTTGTAACAGGGGTTATTGACCCAGCGCGTGGGTGGGGGGGAGGCATTCGGATTTGCTGCATTAAAGCTCTGGTAAGCCGCGTAGCTGGTGAAACCGTTGGTCGGCAGACTGTTGGCGAAAGTGAAACCGCCGCTCGGTGACATGTAATACACCCAAGTGGTGTAAAGGCTCGTCCCCGAGGTTGAATAGTCTTCCAGCGCAAAGTCCATGCTGGGGAGATACTGGCTGAGCACCGAGGATAGACCGGCCTTGGCCACATTCAGTCGGCTGGCGCCGTTGTCCACCAGGGTGCCGTTGTTGTTGTAGGTATAGGGCGCCGAGGCGGTCTGGCTCGGGGTCATCGGCGGTGTGAAGCCGGAGGGCACTGAGTAGTTGACCGGCGAACTGCTGTTGTACAGGCTGGTCAGGCCGCTGGAGAGATTGCCCGATCCGGTCATGATGGCGCCGCTGAGGTCGCCGTCCATCGACTGCGAGTTGCCGATGGCGATGACGATTTGCGGGCGGTCAGGCGTACCGGTCGTTTGGGCCTCGCTAGGTGCTGTGGCAAAGGGCGAGAGCATCAGTGCCAAAGAGACCGAGAGAGAGACTGCTGAACGGATATGGGATTTCATGATGCTCACGAGCAAAGTTTGAACAGGGCTTCGGTGTTGGCTGCGGTGACGTTGTTCGCTTCTATCGTGTGAATGAAGATGTCGTAGAAGGAGCAGCCTGCGGAGTCTGGGGGTAGATTGGCAGACACGACAAGAGCCCAGGCATGAGCAGACGTTCCTGCCGGGAGGGGCACCGAATAGGCGGTTCCAGCGTTGATCGCTTGCGTCCAGTAGGTCGCACTGGGGGTTGGCCACCAAGCTGCAGTGCTGTTTGAGGGTGAGGAAAACCAGGCGGGCTGCGGTGAGATGTATTCGAGAGCCACACCGCCCGCGTTGTTCGAGGCGTTGGTTAGCGTTTGCTGAATCACCCGCAGGGCAATGTCGCTGGCCTGTACGTCCTTTTGCCGTTGCACGGTATTGCCAGTCATCACGGTTTGCAGCGCCGCGCCGCGCATGGTGAACAACACGCCGAATAAGAGCACGAGCAGGGTGATGAGGGTGAGCAGCAGCACATAGCCTTGCTGCTCAGGGGACCGCTGGGGTTTGCGCTGCAAGGGCGCTTTCAGCGCGGCCATATTTGATTCCTCACGGCAACTTCCGACTGCAGCACGGAAAATCGATCATTTGCGTATGCGCTGGGCACGTTATAAGGCTTGAAACTGTCAGAGGCCACGGGCCCGGTGCTTGGCAAAGTTGCTGTTGTCGGCATGATGTTGATTGCGCTGGGGGCGTTGTACTTGGGGTCGCTGTGCAATGTTTTGGAAATGATTCCAAACAGCACGCTACGCACGCTGCCCGTGAAGTGATTGCTCACCACGTCACTCCAGTTCAGGTAATTGGTAATTGCGCCTGAGTTGGTTTCATCCACGCCAAACAAGATCTGCAGGCTCACCACACCTGCGGCGACGGGAGTTGGGGGTGTGATGATTTGGTCATTAAGCGCGTTGATTTCGCTTCGCATGAGCATGGGATAGTTGCCCGCAGTTCCCGGCGCAGCGCCTGGATTGGACAGGGCGATGTAATACACCACCAAGATCCGATCTTTGTTGGCCGGGTCATGAAAGGGGAGATAAAACCGTGTCGGCGCCGGAAAGTAGGCGTTGGAAAGATCGACGCCATTGGCCAAGAATTTCTCTGATTGCAGTGCGGAATTGAATCCGCTGTAACCGTTGCTTGGAAACAGGGTTGGGTCAAGGCTGTTAATCGGATTTGGTGTCTGAGTGTTCGCAGCGCCCACGATCGGCACGCGGATGCAGACCCATTGAGGGGCCTGTTGGCCGTTTCTCAGAAAAAAGCGCAAGTAACCCACCATGCCGCCATTGATTCCGGTGACGCTGTTCAGCGGTAGTTGTGTCGTGACGACAGGTCCACTGTTAGTTGATCCCTTATTTGGGGCGGCATTCACCAGGGTGCTATTGATTAAGGTCATCGCCGCGCCGGCTGGCTGCGGAGCCACGCCGCTTTTTGCCACGTAAATGCTGAGCATGTCTGTGGGTGTGGCGGTGTAGGAGGTGGGTGCCAGCGCGGGCTGCGCGCTGGCCGTGGGCAGCGCCGGGGATGTGGTTTGCGATACGGCCGACACGGGGTACTGGTTGAACACACCGGGCATGGCCCCTGCGTTGTCGTAGGCCAGTGTGGCACTGCATGCGGGCTGTACGCCGCCCAGCATGAAGCCAGCATTGCTGAGGTCGCGGGTGACGAGGTTGAGCGCGGCGCGGGCCTGATCGTCACGCTGCGAGACGTCCGACATCTGGACGTTCTGCTTGGTCAGCGATGATTGCACCACCAGGATGGCGATGGAAAAAATCAGCCCGATCACCAGGGCGATCATCAATTCGACAAGGCTCAGGCCGCGCTGATGTGTGGCCGTAGAACGCTGGCAGAGGTGTCGCATGTCAAAACCCCAGCTGGAAGTTGTAGTTCTGTGTGCGCAAGGCGTTGCCGCTATTGGCGCCCCCGACGTTGCTCCACTGGATTTGCAAACCGAGGCCGCAGGAAGCGGCACTGCAGGCGTTGCCTTGCGCATCGGGGCCGGGGGTGATGGTGACCTTGGCATTGGGCAGCATGGTTGCGGGATTGCTGAATACATTGGCGAGAAAGGGCTGTAACGCTGGCGGGGCAGAGCCCGACGTGCTCGATGTGTAGGTAGAAGTGCCTGCCGCCAATTGACCGACTACCGCTGGGTTGGCTTGCACCAATGCCCAGAATTGGTTGCCGAAGGCAGCGGTGTCGGTGGCGTATTGGTTGCTGGTGACGGCAGGTACGGCCAGGCTGTAAAGCGAGGCGATGCTGAGCATGCCTAAACTGAAAACGACGATGGCGACCAGCACGCTGATGAGCGACATCCCGGCCTGATGCATTGCGGCGCGGGCAGGGGCGGTGAATGGGCGGATCATGATGCGGTGTTGGCGTTGAGAATCACACTGCCCGAGGCGAGTACCTGCAGCGTCCAGGTCTGGCCTTGCGCAGCGGTCACGGTGATGGTGGGCGCCGTGTTGATGAAGCCTTGGCTATCGAAAGTGAGCGTCTGCGTGTTGCCGCCGGTGATGCTGCAGGTAATGCCCGGGTAGCTGGCGGCGATTTGGCTTGGCGACATCGAGTGCTCTGCAATCACCGTTCCGCCCACACTGGTGCTCCAGGTACAGGTGTTGTTTGCCCCAAGGGTGATGGTGACCGGCTGCTGCGTGGTCACCGCCTGATTGCGTGCCCAGGCCACGTCTTGGGGAAACTTGTTGACCAGCACCGAGGTTTTGCCGGAATCGACCATGCTCACCAGATTGGGCACGACCATCAGGCCGAGCAGGGCGGCGATGGCGATGGTCACCATCATTTCGATGAGGGTGAACCCCGTCTGACGTGACTTGATGAGGGACATGTCAGGTGTTTCCGGATTGATCGCGCGCCCAGCCGTTCGATGAGGTTCCGGCTGGTAGAGGCGGCGTGGTGGGAGGCGTGTTCACCCCGGGCGGCATGACCCAGCCAGAGGCGGGTACGTTGGTGGTGTATTTGTTGCCGTCCTGATCGATGGCGTAGCTGGGTGCGACGAGGCCGCCCGTCGGAGTGGCGGTGATGGTGAAGGTAGTCGCCGTCAGGGTGGGGCAACTGAACTGGTAATCCTTTCCGGCGGGCGGTGTCGCGCAGATGGGAGCGCCAACATAGGTGCGGTTGTCCTGGTAGTACTGCTGCAGGGCCACGCTCATGCTGGAGAGGTTCGAGAACGCCTCGGTCAGCTTGCTGCGAGTGACGTAGCTGGTGTAAGCCGGAATGGCGATGGCCGACAGAATGGCGACGACCGCCACGACGATCATCAGTTCAATCAGGGTGAAACCGCGGTTGCGCTGCATGGATGGACTCTCCTTGCGTGCATTGTGGAATTGCTTTGCACAAACTGCCGCAGCGAGCCGACGAACGGTGTGAATCTGGCGACGAACGGTCGATTCTTTCCAATATTTACCGGATGTACATTTGGTGACACGGTTGGGTGGGCACTGAGGCGGCGGGCGACCTCTCGGCGGACTTCTTGGCGATCACCTCCGCTTGCAGGGTTTGTGCGCTGGCTCTTGAAACCCGAAAGTCCGTCCCTATAATTAGCACTCGTTGAAGGTGAGTGCTAACAACGGCTTCATCGCACTGTCATGTACGCGCCTTCAAAATGGGTTTCTGGCCGTCGGTTCCGGGCATCGTCCGGGAGGCGGTTTGTCATTGGGCTCCGAGCAGGCGCCCGGTTTTCCACAAACTTCAGGAGATTTGCATGAAATTGCGCCCTCTGCATGACCGTGTCGTGGTCAAGCGTATCGAACAAGAAACCACTACCGCCTCGGGCATCGTGATCCCGGGCAGCGCGGCGGAAAAGCCCGATCAAGGCGAAGTGCTGGCCGTGGGGCCGGGCAAGCATGACGACCAGGGCAAGCTGGTGGCCATGGCAGTGAAGGTGGGCGACCGCGTGCTGTTCGGCAAATACGCCGGTCAGACCGTCAAGGTCGACGGCGACGAACTGATGGTGATGCGCGAAGACGACCTGATGGCCGTCATCGAGAAGTAATTCACGTCATTCGCGTGATCTGATTCCTGCTTCAACTGCAAATTTACGGAGAATTTCAATGGCTGCAAAAGACGTGATTTTTGGTGCGGACGCCCGCGCCCGCATGGTGGAAGGCGTGAACATTCTCGCCAACGCTGTCAAGACGACCCTGGGCCCCAAGGGCCGCAATGTGGTGCTCGAGCGCTCGTTCGGCGCCCCCACCGTGACCAAGGACGGTGTGTCCGTGGCCAAGGAAATCGAGCTGAAGGACAAGTTGCAGAACATGGGCGCGCAGATGGTCAAGGAAGTCGCTTCCAAGACCTCCGACAACGCCGGTGACGGCACCACCACCGCCACCGTGCTGGCCCAAGCCATCGTGCGCGAAGGCATGAAGTATGTGGCCGCCGGCATGAACCCGATGGACCTCAAGCGCGGCATCGACAAAGCGGTCACCGCGCTGGTCGAAGAGTTGAAGAAGGCCTCCAAGCCTTGCTCCAACACCAAGGAAATCGCGCAGGTCGGCTCCATCTCGGCCAACAGCGACGCGAATGTCGGCCAGATCATCGCTGAGGCGATGGACAAGGTGGGCAAGGAAGGCGTGATCACCGTCGAAGACGGCAAGAGCCTGGAAAACGAGCTCGACATCGTCGAAGGCATGCAGTTCGACCGTGGCTATCTGTCTCCCTACTTCATCAACAACCAGGACAAACAGGTTGCCGTGCTCGACAACCCGTTCGTGCTGCTGCATGACAAGAAAATCTCCAACATCCGCGACCTGCTCCCCGCGCTGGAGCAAGTGGCCAAGTCCAGCCGTCCGCTGCTGATCATCGCTGAAGACGTGGACGGCGAAGCGCTGGCTACCCTGGTGGTCAACAGCATCCGCGGCATCCTGAAGACCGTGGCCGTCAAGGCACCGGGCTTCGGTGACCGTCGCAAGGCCATGCTGGAAGACATCGCCATCCTGACCGGCGGCAAGGTCATCGCCGAAGAAGTCGGCCTGACGCTGGAGAAGGTCACGCTGGCCGATCTGGGTCAAGCCAAGCGCATCGAAGTGGGCAAGGAAAACACCATCGTCATCGACGGCTCTGGTGTGGCCGCCGACATCGAAGCGCGCGTCAAGCAAATCCGCATCCAGATCGAGGAAGCCACCTCTGATTACGACCGCGAAAAGCTGCAAGAGCGCGTGGCCAAGCTGGCCGGCGGCGTGGCCGTCATCAAGGTCGGCGCCGCCACCGAGATGGAAATGAAAGAGAAGAAGGCTCGTGTCGAAGACGCCCTGCACGCTACCCGCGCTGCGGTGGAAGAAGGCATTGTGGCTGGCGGCGGCGTGGCGCTGCTGCGTGCCCGTCAGGCCGCAGGCGAGATCAAGGGCGACAACCACGACCAGGAAGCTGGCATCAAGATTGTGCTGCGTGCCATTGAACAGCCGCTGCGCGAAATCGTTGCTAACGCCGGTGGCGAGCCCAGCGTGGTGATCAACAAGGTGCTTGAAGGCAAGGGCAATTTTGGCTTCAACGCCGCCAATGACACCTACGGCGATATGCTGGATATGGGCATTCTCGACCCGACCAAGGTCACCCGCACCGCGCTGCAGAACGCCGCCTCCGTGGCGGCCCTGATGCTGACCACCGAGTGCATGGTGGCCGAGGCGCCGAAGGACGATAGCGCACCCGCCATGCCCGGCGGCGGTATGGGCGGCATGGGCGACATGGGCATGTAATTCCAGGTCCCGTTCAGCAGCCTGCTGCAACGCAAGCCCGCCATCCGTAAGGATGGCGGGCTTTTTTGTCATGAAAAACGCATGAAGCTGTCAACGCTCTCGCTAAGATCGTTGCCATTTCGATCTGGGGGCCAACATGCCACGTTTTTGTACCCAATGCGGCACGCAGAACCAAGAAGACGCCAAGTTTTGCCGACAGTGCGGCGCGTTGTTGCCGACTCAGGCCAAGCCGATGCAGCCCCCAGAGGCCGCTGCCCCCCATCCCCAGAATGAGGCGAGCCAGCAAGCCGAGCAGGCGGAGCAACTTCAGGCGGCGCAACTTCAGGCGCAGCGCGATGCACAGGCCTTGAGAGACGAAGAGGCGCGCCGGGCTGAAGAGGCGAGACGGGCCGAAGCCGAGGCCGAGCAGTCCCGGCGGCAAGCCGAGCGACAGGCGCAGGAGGCCGCTGATCGGCAAGCGCAGGCCCAGGCGCAACTGCAGCGCGCGAAGCAGCAGCAGGCGGAGAAAGAAGCCGCCGCGGCTGCGCGAGAAGCCGAACAGACCGCGCAGCGTGAGCGCACGCAGCGCGAGGCCGAGCGCCTTGCCGCCACGGCCCGGTTGGAAGCGGAAATACGCGAGCGTGCACAGGCGGCCCGCGCCGCGCCGCCGCCCCGCAGCAGTGCCTCGCCCGATCAATCGCCTCGATCCGGGCTCGGCCAAGGCCAAGGCCAAGGCGCCCAGCAGCCGGTGAAGGGCAGCAACGCGTTTCTCATCGGCGGTATCGCCACGAGCGTGATTGCGCTGCTGCTCATAGGCGGGGGAGGGCTGTGGTGGTCGATGCAACCTCCGCAGCAAGACAAGACGGGCGCTTCCGTAGGTGCGAGCGAGGCGGCGTTTGCGGCGTCGGCTCCGGCTCAGTCAACGGCGGCGAGCGCATCCCGCACTGCTGCGACCGCGCCTGCCCCAGCGTCGCAGGCCGTGCCGACCACACCGGCGGTGGCGTCGGCGCCGCCTGTGGTCGCACCCAAGCCCGAGCCTGTCGTGCGCAAGCCCAGCACGGCCACGCCTGCTCCGGCGGTGCCGCAACGTCAGGCCCAGCCGGAGACCTTTGCGCCCGTTGCTGCGCCTGCGCGCCCTGCGGCGCCAGCGGCTCAGCCGACGCAGGCCCCCGCGCCCGTCGCAGAGCCCGTGCCTCACGCCGCACCACCCAAGCCGACGGGACGGGTCGAAGCCCTGCGCGCCGCGCTTGCGGCCTGTCAGACCAAGGGTAATTTTTTCACCCAGCAACTCTGCATTCAGGAAACGCGCTGGAAGTATTGCGGCGCGCCGCTGTCGCCCGATCCGCTGTGGGGCAAGATTCCCGAATGCCCAAATTCGTCGGAACAAAACAATCCGTAAGAGCGTGTACCGGGTTTGACCCGACCAAACTTCACCACCGTCCAGGGAGGACATGATGACCGTGAAAACCACCAACAACCTCGGCGTGCTGCTGCGCAGCTACGAGGCGCTGCACAACTGGCGCGCGCTGGCCATGCTGGCGGGCAGCTTCGTGCTCGGCGGGCTGGCGATCAGCGGGGGCGCGGCGGCGGGCATGAGCTCGGGCAGCGCCGCAGTATCGATGCTGATGGGGCTGCTGGGCGCGATCATCATCATCGTGGGCATGAATGCCAGCGGGCTGATGCTGGTCGATCAGGCGTATGACCAGCCGATCCGCGGTTTCGCCCCGGCGTTTCTGGGCGGGGTGCAGGCGGCGCTCTACGTCATCGGGCTGCTGATTCTGCTTGGCCTGGGGTTTGCCGTGATTCTGCTGGCGGCTTATCTGCTGTCGCTGTTCGGCCGCATTCCGGGCATTGGCGGGTTTCTCGGCTTTCTCCTCGGCGGGCCTTTGGTCGTGGTGGTGGCGTTGGCTTACGCCGTGCTGCTGCTCGCCGGGCCGCTGATGATTGCGGCGGTCTGGCATGGCGAGGGCTTCATCGCCAGCCTGTCGCGCGCCGTGGGCATCGTCACCCAGCGGCCGCTGGAAGTGTTCATGCACTTTCTGGTGCTGGGGCTGCTGGTGTTCCCGGCTGTGGCGTTCATCTTTGCCGTGGTGTTCGTGGGCAGCATGTTCGTCGGCGGATTTTTTGCCGCGGGCAGTTTCGGCGGCATGGGCATGGGGGGCTTCGGCGGTATGGGCGGTATGGGGAGCTTCGGTGGCATGCGCGGCATGGAAGGTGTGGCGCTGGGCGGCGCGGGCATGGGCGGCGCGGGCCTGTCGATCGGCCTGGTGTGGTTTCTCGCCTGGTCGGTGGTGAGCCTGATCTATGTGCTGGGCATGATCTTCGTGTACCGGGCGGTGAGTGAAGGCGTGGAGTCGGCTGGGTCTGAGCAGATTGGGCAGAAGCTGGCCCAGTTCAAACAGAAGCTCGACGACTACAAGCTACGCCCCGCGCCTGTCGCGCCGCCACCCCCGGCTCCGTCGGCTCCTCCGGCCGAACCTCCCGCTCCATCACCGGAGCCGACTTCCCCCGCCCAAGTGGCCGACACCACACATTGCCCGGCCTGCGGCGCCGCCGTGCAGCCGGACGATGTGTTTTGCGGTAGCTGCGGTTATCGGCTCAAGTAAACACGCTCCCTGAAGCCAGGGAAGCCAGAAAATCGCCTGCTAACACCCACCCAACCCATCACTATGAGTTACGAATTTTCCGACCGAAGTCAGGCGCTGAACCTGCCCAATCCCGCGCTGTTGGGGGCGGGGCTGAGCGTGGCGGCGGTGTATGCGCTGTGGGGGCGCTACGACTTTCGTTCCACCGTGATCTGGGTCGATATTCAGGGCAGCTATGAATCGGCGCGCATGGAAATGGGTAATGTGCTGGCCGATCGGCTCAAGACGGAAAAAGACGTCATCAACATCGAGGCCATGACCTTGCGGGTCTGGGCGTCCGAGATCGACACCGTGCTGTTCGAGCGCACCGGCCCGAGACAGGTGCTGGCCATGCGCGGGCTGCCCGATGTGGCGCGGGGCATGGCGGCCGAATTGCGCGGCTTTGGCCAGGAGCGGCCCACCTTGATCGCGCCGCAGTCCAGCCTCGATGCGGAGCGCGCGGCTCATATCGGGAAGTTCAATCAGTTGCTCGGCGGCGGCGCGGAGTCGGCCGCGGTGCTGCCCGCGGCGACCGCCCAGGCCCTGGGGCTGATGCCCGCCGCGCAGGCCGCCGAATCTGCCTCGACGACGCCTTCCCTGAAAGCGCGGTTCTGTTCGAAATGTGGCACACAGACGGCTCCGGAAGATCGGTTTTGCGGCTCTTGCGGAAACGCTTTGGCCTGAGTGCCAGGTAAGGGCCGAGAAAGTTCGCATGCGGCAATTTCCGGGCTACAGGCGGATTCGGGGCGCGGCGGCTGCGTGCCTGATCGGGGTGCTGGTCGTCGGCGGCTTGTCGCTGCTGCCTGCCGCCGCTCAAACACCTTCCGCGCCCGCGCTTGCCCCTGCACCCGCCCCCATCGTCGTGCCCGGCAAGACCTGTCTCGTGCTCTCGGGCGGCGGGGCGCGGGGGCTAGCGCACATTGGCGCGCTACAAGCTTTGCAGCAACTGCGCGTGCCGATCGACTGCATCGCGGGCACCAGCATGGGCGCCATCATCGGCGGGCTGTATGCCGAGGGCGTGTCGGTGGATGTGCTGCGCAGTCAGGTTTCGGGCATGGACTGGGCCAGCGTGCTCTCCAGCCGTCCGGCGCGCGAAGGGCTCGCCTTCCGTCGAAAACGGGCCGACGAGCAAATGCCCGGCGGCATCGAGTTCGGGTTGAGCGATCACGGACAGGTGCAGTTTCCCAACGCGGCGGTCAATACCACCCAGCTTGAGCAGGTGCTGACCAACCTCACCCTGCCCGCGCTGACCGTGCGCGATTTCAACGATCTGCCGATTCCCTTCCGCGCCGTGGCGACCAATATGGTGACGGGCAAGAAGGTCATCCTGCAGCAGGGCGTGCTGGCCACGGCGCTGCGCGCGAGCATGTCGGTGCCGGGGGTGTTTCCGCCCACCGAGTTTGGCGGTGCCTTGCTGGGCGATGGCGGACTGGTGGACAACTTGCCGGTGGATGTGGCGCGCGACATGGGGGCGCAGCATGTGGTGGCGATCAATATCGGCACGCCGCTGGCATCGCGCGAGTCGCTCGACAACATCGTCGGGCTGACCTCGCAGATGATCAATATTCTGATCGAGCAGAACATCCGCGCACAGATCGCCACGCTCAAGCCGGGCGACGTGCTTATCTCGCCCGACCTCGGCGACCTGTCCTCGCTCGATTTTCAGGCGGGCGACCGCGCCATCAAAATCGGCTATGACGCGGTGATGGCCGCCCGCGCGCAGCTCGAACCGCTGGCCTTGCCGCCCGCGCAATACGCGCAGTGGCGCGACGCCTTCGCCCGCCGGGCGCAGTCGCTGGTGGCGCAGCTGCAGTTCAACGCGCCGCTGGCCGGGGTGGAAGTGCGCGGGCTGTCTGCGGGCATCGATCAGACCTTGAAAGCCCGGCTGGAGCAAAAGCCCGGCGAGCCGCTGCAGTTCGACAAAGTGCGCACCGATGTCGATCGTCTCTTCGGCAGCGGCGATTTTTCGCGGGTGGATTACCGCCTGGTCTCCGGTCGGCGCGGACAGGTGCTCGAATATCGCCTGCAGGACAAGCCCTGGGGCCCCAACTATCTGCGCTTCGGGCTCGGGCTCTACACCGATCTGCGCAACCAGTCGCGGTTTTCGCTGCAGCTCTCGCAGCGGCGGCCCTGGCTCAACAGTCTGGGCGGCGAGTGGCGCAACGATCTGCAGATCGGCTGGCGCAACCGCTGGATGTCCGAGCTATATCAGCCCGTCACGCGCGGCGGCTGGCTGTTCGTCTCGCCTTATCTCGATCTGGACGCGCGGCCCGTCGATGTGTATTCCGGCAACAACCCCGTGCTGCGCTACCGCCTCACCACGCAGCGCGTGGGCCTGGATCTGGGCGTGCCCCTGGGCGACTATGGCGAATTGCGCGCCGGTCTGAGCCGGGCGAACATCTACGGCACCTATCTGCTTGGAACGCCGCCGCTGAACAATAGCAGCGCCCTGCTGCGCGAAGGCGGCATGCGGCTGCTGGTGCTGGCCGACCGGCTCGATCATGCCTACTTTCCCCGCAAAGGCTGGAGCGGGCGGGGCGAGCTGTTTTTCGCCCGCACCGCGCTGGGCAGCGATGCCAATTACGACCGCATCGACCTCTCCGGGCAAGACGTCGCCAGCTTCGGGCGACACACCGTGGAGGTGGCGGCCCGGGTGGCCAGCTTCCGCGACCGCGCCGGGCTGCTCAATCTCGACTACCTCTCGCTCGGCGGCTTCGACGCGCTGGGCGGCTATCGCGAGGGCCAGCTCATCGGCAACTATCTGATCTATGGCCGCATTGGCTATCGCTACGAACTGGTCACGCCCGGACTGTTTGGCGGCGCCGCCTATCTTGGTCTGGCCTATGAGCGCGGCAACACCTGGGCGCAGCGCTCGCAGGTCAGCCTGAGCGATCTGCGCTCAAGCACCAGTGTGTATCTCGGCACCGATACGCCGCTGGGCCCGGTGTATTTCGGCCTCGGCAAGGCGCCAGGGCAGAAAGTCAACTTCTATCTCACTCTGGGTCGTCCGTGAGCTCGCTCGCCGCGCCGGACTCCCGCTCGGATTCGGAACCTTCCACTGGCCGCGCAGCCTCCTCCAGCCAGCTTTCAATGAGTTGCGACGCCGATTCAACGCCCGACAGCTTGGTGGCTGAAAACAGTTGCAGCGAAATCGGCGCCGTCATGCCCACCGCCTGCGCGTGCTGCGCGAGTTGATCGCGTGCCGCCTGCGCGGCGCGCTGTCCCTCCTGGCGGTTGAGCTTGTCGGCCTTGGTCAGCAGCACATGCAGCGGCACGCTGGCCGGGGCCATGAAAGCCAGCAGGCTCAGATCGGTTTCGGTCAGCCCCAGGCGCGAATCGGCCAGCAGAATCAGCCCGACCAGCGGCCCGCGCTCGGCCAGATACTGGGCGAGAAACAATTGCCAGCGCTTTTTGTCGGTTTTGGCCACCGCCGCATAGCCGTAGCCTGGCAGATCGACCAGCAATCCGCTGGGTGACTCTTTTGGGCCGACGGCGAAAAAATTGATGTGCTGGGTACGGCCGGGCGTTTTGGAGGCGAACGCCAGTTGCCGCTGCTGGCACAGGGTGTTGATCGCCGTGGATTTGCCCGCGTTGGAGCGGCCGACAAAAGCGATTTCAGGCAGCCCGGTAACGGGCAGGTTCTCCATCGAAGAACTCGTCACCATAAAGCGCGCACTGTGGAGCAAGGGGCTGAAACGCACCTGCGGGGGGGTTGACCTGCTGGAATTCCCTATATTCGCCATAACTTATGTATCGGTAGGATGCGCCATCTTGTGCAAACAGGCTGGCCGGGTGCAGCAAAGGGCTGCGCTCTCGCCGGTGTCCGAGCCGCGCGGCGCAGTGCATTGTCGCTGTTTGTCACTGTTAGTCCGGCGCGGGCGAATTTCTGATGGATCGCTTTCATGCCTACCCCTTCGGTTGCAGTGCGCGTTGTCTTGACTCTTGCCGGCCTGTCGCTGGCGTCTGCTCCATCGTGGGGCGCAGACGCCCCGGCGGCTACGGCGTCCAGCGTCAGCGAAACTTCCTTTCCCGCGCCCACGCCGGCGCAGCTTCAGGCGGGCGCCAAGGTGGCGCAGACCTGCGCTGCCTGCCACGGCATCGACGGCAACGCCACTTCGACCGAATTTCCCAAACTGGCCGGCCAGCATGCCGACTATCTGGTCAAGCAGTTGCACGACTATCGCATCGCCAAGGGCGCCAAACACCCGGCGCGGGTCAACGCCATCATGAATGGCATGGCGGCAACGCTGACCGACGCGCAAATCCGAGATGTCGCGCTGTATTACAGCCGCCAGACCTTCAAGCCCGGGGTGGCCTTTGCCGACAAAAAAGAGTTGAAACTCGGCCAGGCGATCTGGATGGCGGGCATTCCCGACCGGGCCGTACCGGCGTGCGTATCGTGCCACGGCCCGGGCGGCGCGGGCATGCCTTCGCGCTATCCGCGTATCGGCGGGCAGTGGCAGGGCTACCTGGAAATGGAACTGCAGATGTTCCGCAACGACCGCCGCACCAACAGCCCGGAAATGCACGACATCGCGTCTCGCATGACCGACAAGCAGATCACCGCCGTGGCGGAGTATGCGGCTGGCTTGCGCGCTCCGACCGAGTTGCCGCGCTGAATCGGGCCGCGCCTCCAGCTGAAAGGCGACCGATACGCTCTGTTACCGGAACTTTCCCCCGCCGGGCATGCTCTGTCCTACGGCGAGACCAAGGGTGAGAGTCAGGGGCCGATGGTTTGGGTTTGGCTTGAAATGACCCGGCACGAACGGCCGCTCGCTCCGCGGAAAACCACGCTGCCCCAGCCTGGCGCATGACACCTCTGGCCTGTGGGATATCAAATTTGAGGTTTTTCTGTTTTGTTATATTGATTCGTTGATTTTTTCAAGCTATTGCATTTGTCATACCTGTCTTCGATGCTGTCCACCTACCCTTTTGCGGGGCGCCGCTGGGTGGTCTGATTCATCAAAGTCCGGCCTACCGATTTCCCATCGATCGCTAATCGTTCGCTGCGCCTAGTTTCCCATCGTATGTCTGCCACCCCATCGCCAGTTCCCAACACCACTCTGAGTACCTCCGGCTGGGAGCTGCAGCACGGCTCACGCGCCTGGCGCGCCTTTGTCGAACTGCTTTCGTCGATGCGCTTTGCCATTGCGCTGCTGGTGATCGTCGCCGTCGCCAGCATCATCGGCACGGTGCTCACCCAGGGACAGCCCTACAACAATTACATCAACCAGTTCGGACCGTTCTGGGCGGAAGTTTTCCGTAAGTTCGAGCTGTATAACGTCTATTCCTCCTGGTGGTTCCTGCTGATCCTGACCTTTCTGGTGGTGTCCACCAGCCTGTGCCTGATCCGCAATACGCCCAAGATCATCACCGATCTGAAGACCTATAAAGAGGGGATGCGCGAGCAGAGCATGCGCCACTTCCACGAGCGTGGCGAAACCACGTTCACCGATGGCCGCGCGGCCACCGTGGCGCATTTGACGGGCGTCATGAAGAGCCACGGCTACAAGTTCAAGGTGCAGGAGCGTCCTGCGGCGCAGGAGGGCGGTGCGGGCGCCACCATGATCGCTGCGAAGACCGGAGGCATCAACCGCATTGGTTATGTGCTGGCGCATGCCGCATTCGTGCTGATCTGCGTAGGAGCGCTGTTCGATGGCGACATGATGATCAAGGCGCAGATGTGGATGTTCGGCAAAGAGCCGCTCAAGGCGAATATGCTGTTGTCGCAGGTGCCCGAGATCAACAAGCTGTCGGTGCACAACCCGACCTTTCGCGGCAATCTGCAGATTCCCGATGGCGGCGAATCGAATATGGCGGTGCTCAGCATGGGCGACGGCGTGTTGCTGCAGCCGCTGCCGTTCAACATCCATTTGAAAAAATTCAACATCGACTTCTATTCCACCGGCATGCCGCGCTTGTTCGCCAGTGATGTGGTGATCACCGATCCCCGCTCGGGCAAGAGCTTTCCGGCGAAGATCGAGGTCAACCATCCGTTGACGTATGACGGCGTCACCATCTTCCAGTCGGGCTTCGCCGATGGCGGATCTGAACTGTTCCTCAAGGCCTGGCCGATGCACGGCCCCAGCGACAAGACCTTCGATCTGACCGGCACCGTGGGCTCGGATCGCCAGCTCAGCAATGGGGCGCAGAGCATGCAGGTCGAGTTCACCGAACTGCGGATCTTCAACGTGCAGGACATGAGCCCGGCGCAGATGACCGGCGTCAAACCCAAGGAGCAATCCTTCATGTCCGGCTTCGATCGGCACCTGGGCGCACCTGTGGCCGCGCCGGGTGAGCGGCATCTGCAGAACATCGGCCCCGCGGTGATCTATAAGATTCGCGATGCTTCGGGTCAGGCGCACGAGTATTTCAACTACATGTTGCCGGTTGAGCTCAATGGCGAAAAGGTGTTCCTCGCCGGGGAGCGCGGTTCGCTCGACGCGGGTTACAAATATCTGCGCATACCGGCCGACAGCAATGATTCCATCGATGGCTGGATGCGGTTCCGCGCCGCCTTGTTCAACTCGAAAGATCGTCAGGAGGCCGCAGCCCAGTACGTCGCCGCGTCTTTGCCGCCAGACGCGACTGCCGAGCTGAAAAATCAACTCCTGGTAACCGCCTCGCGCACGTTGGATATTTTTGCGGGTGAAATTCCCAACGATCCCAAAACCGGCAAGCCGGTGGTTCAGGCGCCCGGCGGCCTGCCCGCGCTCGCGCAGTATCTCGAAGCCGCCGTGCCGCAAGACAAGCAGCAGCAGGCGTCCGACGTGTTCGTGCGCATTCTGAACGGCACGCTGTGGCAGCTCTGGCAGATCAGCCGCGAAAATCATGGAGAAAAGCCGGTCACTCAAGACCCGGCGCATGAAAAATTCTTCGACTCGGCCGTACTCGCCCTGTCCGACACCTTCTTCTATCCGTCGCCGCTCTATCTGCAGATGACCAATTACAAGCAGATCCAGGCCAGCATCTTCCAGGTGGCGCGCGCCCCTGGCAAGGTTGTGGTCTATACCGGCGCGGTCTTGCTCATTCTTGGCGTATTTGCCATGCTTTACATCCGTGAACGCCGCGTCTGGTTTTTGGTGAAAGACCGTGAAGACGGCGGCAGCGACACCCTCATGGCCATGAGCACCAACCGTCGCACCATGGAATACAAGAAGGAATTTGAAACACTGCGCACAGCCAGTCTGGGCGTAGCATCACCCGACCCGGCGAAAGCACAATCGCCGGACACTGCCTCGACCTGAATAGGGACCCGCCATGGAACTTGCCAGCAAATCCCATAGCTTGCCACTGAACTCCAAGAGTTCGGAACCTCCGCGCCAGAACGGCATCGGTGCTTACTTGCGCCGACGCTCCATGTATGACTGGATTTTTCTACTGCTCATCGCCGGCGGCGATGCGTATGTGCTGAGCCAGTACGGCCAGAACATGAACTATTACGTCAAGCTCATTTTCCTGGGAGCGACGACGACGTTGATGTTCCTCGGATGGGGGTGGACGGCCATCAAGAATTTGGCGCTTGTTGTGACGGGCCTGTCGCTCTTCGGCATCTGGCTGTATCAGGGGCCGGATGGGCACGCCGTGCTGGCGCGCAGTGAACAGGTGTTTTTCCTCAAGTACTTCCTCGCCAGCCAGTCTGCGATTCTGTGGATGGCGTTCCTGATGTTCCTGAGCACCGCAGCCTACTGGTTCGGCATGTTCACCGGCCCGGCGCAGAATACCGCAGCAGGTATGGCGCTGGCCGGCGGAGGCGGGGCGATGGCAGGCGGCGGCGACGGTATGGTGCGCGATGCCAAGGGCTGGCAGTCCAATTTCTCGCAGTACTTCGGTTCGCGTCTAGCCTGGGTGGGCATCACCATGGCGCTGGTCGGCACCATGATGCGCTGGTATGAGAGCTATCAGATCGGGCCGGACATCGGTCATATCCCGCTGTCGAACCTGTACGAAGTGTTCGTGCTGTTCTCCTGGCTGACCACCATTCTGTATCTGTATTTCGAGCAGAAATACAAGACCCGCAGCATGGGCGCCTTCGCCATGCTGGTGGTCAGCGCCGCGGTGGGCTTCCTGCTGTGGTACAGCATGGTGCAGAACGCCTACGAAATTCAGCCGCTGGTGCCTGCGCTGCAAAGCTGGTGGATGAAGTTGCACGTCCCGGCGAACTTCATCGGCTACGGCACCTTCGCCATCGCGGCCATGGTCGGCTTCGCTTACCTCATCAAGACCCATGCCAACGAGACTTCCTTGTGGAAGCTCACGCCGCTGTGGCTGATCGGCTTTGTGATGTTCTTCGAGCCGCTGGTGTTCCGTCAGGGCGGCATCTCCGAGTACTGGGGCGTGTTCGCCGGTGTCTCGGCGCTGATCGTGGCCGGTATTTTGTATGGCCGCCGTCGCATCGCCTCGCATCTGCCCTCGCTGGAAGTGATGGATGATGTGATGTACAAGTCCATCGCTATCGGCTTCACCTTTTTCACCATCGCCACCATTCTGGGTGCGCTGTGGGCCGCCGAGGCCTGGGGCGGCTACTGGAGCTGGGACCCGAAGGAAACCTGGGCGCTGATCGTCTGGCTGAACTACGCCGCATGGCTGCACATGCGCCTCATCAAGGGTCTGCGCGGTCAGGTTGCCGCGTGGTGGGCGCTGACCGGCCTGCTGGTCACCACCTTCGCCTTCCTCGGCGTGAACATGTTCCTCTCGGGCCTGCATTCCTACGGCAAGCTGTGAGATGAACTAGCGACGTAAAAAAGGCCCTTCGGGGCCTTTTTTATTGGAAGTAGCCATGAAGAAAGACCTCCTTCACACCCCAATCCCCTCAGAGCAGGCGGGGATGGGCTCGCACTGTAAGGTTCGGCGTGTTGCAGCGACTACCCGCTGTCGCGATGGAATAAGGTCGCCCGATCTGCCGTCTATCGACCGGCATACCAGCCCGCCGCACAGGAGCACATCATGAGCAAGCGTCAAGACCAAGGTTTCGAGCACCCGCATTCTTCGGAAATCACGCCGAAAGAAGTCTATAAAGATCGTCGGCACTTTCTCGCGGCGGCCGGAGTCGGCGCCGCGGCAGGCGTGGCGGCGCTCACTGCACATCGTGCGCAGGCGACCGCAACACCTGTGCACGGCGGCCTGCCCGCACCGGGCAAGTTGCCTGCGCTGGCCGCGCAAAAAAACACCGCCCTGTCCACCACGCAGGCGACGACGCCATACAAGGACGTCACGACCTACAACAATTTCTACGAATTCGGTACGAGCAAGAGCGATCCGTCCCAGAATGCCGGCAGTCTGAAGACCCGGCCGTGGACCGTGGTGGTGGAGGGTGAGGTGCACAAGCCGCGCACCTTCGGCATCGACGATCTGCTCAAACTCGCGCCGATGGAAGAGCGCATCTACCGCCATCGTTGCGTCGAGGGTTGGGCGATGGTGGTGCCCTGGCTGGGCTATTCGCTCTCCAACCTGCTCAAGGCCGTCGAGCCCACGGGCAACGCCAAGTATGTGGAATACATCACCTTGCTCGACCCGGCGGAGATGCCGGGACAGAACGACCCCATTCTGCAATGGCCGTATCTCGAAGGGCTGCGCATGGACGAGGCCATGCACCCGCTCACCCTGCTCACGTTTGGCCTTTATGGCGAAGTGCTGCCCAATCAGGACGGCGCGCCGATGCGCATGGTCATTCCCTGGAAATACGGGTTCAAGGGCGGCAAGTCCATCGTCAAGATTCGGCTGGTGGAAAAACAGCCCGTCACTTCATGGATGCGAGCCGTGCCGCAGTGGTACGGGTTTTACTCCAACGTCAACCCCGACGTGAGCCCGCAGAACTGGAGCCAGGCCAATGAACGCATGATCGGACAGGGCGGCGCCTTCGGCGGCCTGTTCGCGCCGCGCATTCCCACGCAACTGTTCAACGGCTATGGCGCGCAGGTCGCCAGCCTGTATCAGGGCATGAATCTGAAAAAGTTTTTCTGAGTGCCATGACTGCCGCGTCGTCGCTCTCTCTGCCGCGTCGGGTCTTGCGCAGCCGGGCGGTCAAGCCGCTGTTGTTCGTGCTGTGCCTGCTGCCTTTCGCCGGTTTGTTCTGGCGCGGCTGGACCAACGATCTGGGGCCCAACCCGGAACAGACCGTGATCTGGACCACCGGTCTATGGGCGTTGCGGCTGCTGCTGATCACCCTGTCGGTCACGCCCTTGCGCAAGCTCACCGTATGGGCCGAGCTGGCGCGCTTTCGGCGGATGTTCGGCTTGTTCGTGTTTTTCTACGCGCTGCTGCACTTCACCGCGTGGCTGGGCCTGGTCAACGGTTTCAGCGTTGACATGGCCTTGCGCGATGTGGTCAAACATCCCTTTGTGCTCGCCGGAATGACCGCCTTATTGCTGATGACCCCGCTGGCGCTGACCTCCACCAACGGCATGATCCGCCGTCTCGGCGCCCGCCGCTGGCAGGCCTTGCACCGTCTGGTTTACGTGGTCGGCGTGGTGGCGGTGTTCCACTTCTGGTGGGGCAAGCTGGCGAAGAACAATACCGCCAGCCCCACGGTCTATGCGCTGATTCTCGCGCTACTGCTGGGGCTGCGGCTGTGGTGGGCCTGGCGGGCGGCGCAGGCTCGCCGCACTCAACTGCACCGCGCAAGAGCTAGCGACGATCAGAGCAACGATCCGATCGGAAAACAGGTCGGCAAGCAGGTCACCAATCAGGTCGGCAAGCAGGTCGTCAATCAGGGCAAGAGCCGTTCGCTGGCGTAGAGTTGTTCGGGCGTTTCGCGCGGACGAATCAGCGTGGCGGTGGCGCCGTCGACCATGACTTCGGCGGGTCGGCCGCGGCTGTTGTAGTTGGACGCCATCACCATGCCGTAGGCGCCGCTCGACAAAATGGCCAGCAGGTCGCCTTCCGCCAGCACCAGCGCGCGGTCGCGGGCCAGCCAGTCGGCCGATTCGCACACTGGGCCGACGATGTCGTATTTCAAGGCGCTGCCTTCCCTTTGCTCGGTAGGGACGACGGCCTGCTCGGCCGAGTAAAGCGCGGGGCGGATCAGATCGTTCATGCCAGCGTCGACCACGGCAAAGTGCTTGACCGGGGTGGATTTGAGAAACAGGGTGCGCGTGAGCAGCACGCCGGCATTGCCGACGATGGAACGACCGGGCTCAATCACGACGGTGCGATGACCGAAACCGCGCGCGGAGATGCGCGCCAGCAGCGGGCTCAGCCATTCCTGCGGCGTCGGCGGGGTTTCGTCGGTGTAGCGGATGCCCAAACCGCCGCCGAGATCGATGTGCTCGATTTTCGCGCCTTTGCGCTCCATCTGCTCCACCAGATCGAGCACCTTGTCCAGCGCGTCCAGATAGGGTTCGACGGTCGTGATCTGCGAGCCGATGTGGCAGGCGATGCCTACCAGTTGCACTTGCTCGAACTGCGCAGTCTGCAGCGCAAGTTGCGCAGCCTGATCTTGCGAGATGCCGAATTTGTTGGTTTTCAGGCCCGTGGAAATATAGGGATGCGTACCGGCGTCGACGTCCGGGTTGACGCGCAGCGCCACACGCGCGACTTTGCCCGCGGCCTGTGCGACCCGGTTGAGCGCGGCCAACTCGCTGGGCGACTCGACGTTGAAGCACTCCACACCGACATCGAGCGCAAAGCGCATATCGTCGGCCGACTTGCCCACGCCGGAAAACACCACTTTGCCCGCTTCGCCCCCTGCAGCCAATACCCGTTTGAGTTCACCCGCCGAAACGATGTCGAAGCCCCAGCCCAGGCGCGCGAGCAGCTGCAGCACCACCAGGTTGGAGTTCGCCTTCACCGCGTAACGCAGGGCGACGTGCACCGGGCTGGCCTGCGCCGCTTGGCTATAGCGTTGCGCCGCCTCTTCGATCGAGGCGCGCGAATAGACATAGGTCGGGGTGCCGAATTCAGCCGCCACGGCAGAGGCGGTGACTTGCTCGATCTTCAAGGTCGAGCCGGCATAGGCGATGTGGGGATGCCCAGGCAGGGCAGGGAGGAGCAAGGTCTTCATCAAGGCGTCCGAAAAATGGCGGCAAACAAACGTGGCAAGTCATTGCAGCAAACCGAGGCAGCAAACCGAGGCAGCCAACCCTCAGCGCGGTGCGGCAGAGGCTGAATGCGCTGGGGCGGGCGTGGGCAGGTACAAGGGGCCGGTCTGTCCGCAGCCGCCCAGCAAAACAACCACCCCGAGCGCGGCCATCAGGCGTAGCAGAGGGCGCAGGTGCTGCGGTCGATTAAGCTTTGTGTCCATCGAAAATCAGTGTATCAGCCGCCCCATGTCCGACACGCTCGACGACACCCGTTATCTGCAGATTGCCGAACAGGCCATGGCCGCCATCGAAGCGGCCGCCGACGCCGCCGACCTCGATTCCAAACGCGACGGCTCCGTGCTGCGGCTGGAACTCGACAGCGGAGATCAGGTCATCATCAACCTGCAGCAGCCCACGCATCAGGTCTGGCTCGCCTCGCGCGCCGGAGCGCATCACTTTGTGTGGAGCGGCAGCCATTGGTGCGACACCCGCACCGGCGAAACGCTCGGCGCGGCACTGCACCGGGTCATGCAGACGCTGGACGCGCCGCTTCTCGACTTGCCCACGCTGTAAGCCAGTTCGGCGTCAATTGCCTTTGAACAGATCGAGGATGGAGTCGCGCTCTTGCCGCGTGACCTCGGGCGGCGGCAGGGGCGCGTCCAGTCCGAGGCTGGCAACCCCGCCGCCATTGGCGAAATTGCTGTACACGGGCTCGCCGTTTTCCACCACGATGCCCGGCGGTTGCGCATAGCTGGTAACCGGCACGTTCTGCAAAGCCGTCTGCATGTAGCGAATCCAGATCGGCAGGGCCAGCGCACCGCCGGTCTCCTTGTTGCCCAGTTTCTTTGGCGTGTCGTAGCCCACCCAGGCCACGCCCACCAAGCTGGGCTGGAAGCCGCAGAACCAGGCGTCGAGAAAGTCGTTGGTCGTGCCCGTCTTGCCGTAAAGGTCGGGGCGCTTGAGCGTCGCCTGCGCCCGCGCCGCGGTGCCCGAGCGCGTGACCTCCTGCAGCAGACTGTCCATGACATAGGCGTTGCGCGGCGAAATCACCCGCAGTTTTTCATCGCCCGCTTGCTGCGGCCGATCCTGAAACAGCACCTGCCCTTGGGAATCGGTGATCTTGCTGATTAAAAAGGGCTTGAGCAGATAGCCGCCGTTGGCAAGCACGCTGTACGCACGTGCCATCTGCAAGGGCGTGACCGTGCCCGCGCCCAGCGCCAAGGTGAGGTAAGGCGGCTGGCGGCTGGCCTCGAAGCCAAAACGGGTGCTCCAGGTTTGCGCGAACTTCGGGCCGATGTCGTCGAGCACGCGGATGGCCACCATATTCTTCGACTGCGCCACGGCTCGCCGCAGGCTGATCGGCCCTTCGTATTTGCCGTCATAATTTTTCGGCTCCCACGATTCGCCGCCTGTCTGCGCCGCGGAGAAAAATATCGGCGCGTCGTTGACCACGGTGAGCGGGGTGATGCCTTTTTCCAGCGCTGCCGAGTAGATGAAGGGCTTGAAACTCGATCCCGGTTGGCGCCAGGCCTGGGTGGCGTGATTGAACTTGTTGCGCGCGAAGTCCAGGCCGCCCACCATCGAAACGATGGCACCATTATTCGGGTTCATCGACACGAAGGCCGACTGCACCTGCGGCAGTTGGGTGATGACCCATTGTCCTGGCCCATCCTCCGCCAGCCACACCACCGCCCCGGCGCGCAGCTTGATGGCGGGCTGCGCCTTGTCCGACAGCCCGAGTGCGCGCACCTGCCGCAACCCCGCGCCTGAGACGGTCACGATCTGTCCCGCCTCGGTCATCACTTTCACTTCGGCGGGCTTTGCGCTGAGCACCACGCTGCACACCATGTCGTCGGCTGCGAGTCGGTCGGCGCAGGCCTGTTCGATCGCTCCGGGAATCGCGTCCACCGCACCTGGTAGATCGATGAAGGCGTCAGGTCCTCGATACGGCTGGCGCAACTCGTAAGACAGTACGCCGCTCTGCACCGAGCGCCAGGCCGCCAGTTGATCGCGCAAGCGTATGGTGGTGTAAACATTCAATCCTCGCGTGTAGGCGGCTTCGTGGTAGCGGTCGAACACCATCTGACGCACCGTCTCTGTGATGTAGCCCGCATGCACGTTGTCCTCCGTCTGCGCGGTGCGCAGCGCCAGCGGTTCGTCCCGGGCCTGTTGCGCCTGCGTCGGGGTGATCCAGCGCAGTTGCTGCAAGCGCGCGATCACATGCAACTGGCGTTGCCGCGCTCGCTGCGGGTTGCTGATGGGGTTGTAAGCCGAGGGCGCTTTGGGCAGACCTGCCAGCATCGCCATCTGCGCCAGGGAGAGCTGGTCGAGCGGTTTGGCGAAGTAAGCCTGTGCGGCCGCGGCAAAACCGTAGGCCTTGCGGCCGAGGAAAATCTGATTCATGTAAAGCTGCAGAATCTGGTCCTTGCTCATCTGCTGCTCGATCTTCAGCGCCAGTAGCACCTCGAACAACTTGCGGGTGAAGGTCTTGTCGCGCGACAGATAAAAATTGCGCGCCACCTGCATGGTGATGGTCGAGGCGCCCTGACTGCGCGAGCGCTCCAGATTCGCCAGCAGCGCACGAGCCACCCCGGGCCAATCGATGCCGCCGTGCTGATAGAAGCGGTCGTCTTCTGTGGCCAGCACCGCTTTTTTCATCAGATCGGGAATTTGCCCAATGGGCATGAACACCCGGCGCTCCTCGCCAAACTCGCCCAGCAGCGCGTTGTCCGCCGAATACACCCGCAGCGGCAACTGGGGTTGATAGTTCTGCAATTCCGAGATGTCGGGCAGTCGCGGCCAGCTGAGCGCCAGCACCAGCCCCACAACCAGCGCGGCCGCGATCAGCAGCCCCACGACCGTGACCACCAGGCCGATCAGGGCGCGCAGCCACCAGGGAGAGCGAGCGCGCGGGCGCGGCGTCGGAGAGGGCGAAGCGGTAGAGGAAGAACTCATTGAGGCGGGCGGACGCGAAGTTCCGCAGGAGGCTTACGCGGCTTGCGCGCAGTGGAGAAGGAGGCCGCCGCACGACCCACGAGCAAACGCTTGGAGAGGGCGGAAAGAAAATTTTGTTGCAAATTATAAAAATCCCCGCCGTTGTGCCGTAAGAAATCACAAATGCTCACCCGCCTAGCCGTCGTGGGAGTTTTGCAACGTTTTTCTGCTGGGCCGGGGTTTACACGTTAGTACATCAAGGACTTGTTGGTAGGATCGAAGAAAAAATCTGAGTTCGTAGCGCAAACAAACCGGGGTGCAGGTTGATGCACCAACAGGGGCTGGCACGCATTTCGGTGCACCAAAAGCTGGCCTACGAGCTTGCGCACAATGTTGCAAATCAATCGGGGGGTCTTCAGTGGCCACATTTGGCAGTCTGTTTCGCAAGCGCTATGCGCCAATGATCGGGCTGGATATCAGCAGTTCCAGCGTCAAGCTCGTCGAGCTCGATATGGATGACCGCGGCCAGTACACCTTGCTGCGCGCCGCCATGGAGCCTCTCGAAAAGGGTTCCGTGGTCGATGGCAACATCGAGAAGCTCGACGATGTGGTCGAGGCCGTGCGCAAGGTCGTCCGCAAGAGCGGCACCAAGGCCAAGCAAGTCGCCATGGCCCTGCCGCCGTCGGCTGTCATAACTAAAAAGATTGTTCTTCCGGGCGAGTTGCGCGAAGAAGAAATCGAAGTGCAGGTCGAAAGCGAAGCCAATCAGTACATTCCGTTCGCTATCGATGAGGTGGCGCTTGATTTCAGCGTCCTCGGCCCCAGCAGCACCTCCCCTGGCGACCAGGAGGTGCTGATCGCCGCCTCACGGCGCGAAAAGGTGGATGATCGCCGCGGTATTGCCGAGGCTGCCGGTCTCAAGCCCGTGGTGATGGATATCGAAGCCTTCGCCTCGCGTCTGGCCGCTCAACGTCTGATTGAGCGGCTGCCCCGCGCCGGGCTCGACTTGCTCGTGGCGCTGTTCGAGGTGGGTGCAAGTTCCACCAGTCTGCAGATTCTGCGCAACGGTGAAACCCTCTACGACCGCGATCAGGCCTTCGGTGGCGCCCAGCTCACCCAGATGATCGCCCGCACCTACGGTTTTTCGCTCGAGGAGGCCGAGGCCAAGAAACGCGCCGCAGACCTTCCAGACGACTACGCCACGCAAGTGCTGGCGCCCTATATGGACAGTCTCACGCAGGAAATCGCGCGGGCGCTGCAGTTCTTCTATCGCGCCACGCCGTTTGGCCGGGTCGACTACATCCTGCTGGCCGGCGGCTCGTCGGCCTTGCCCGGTCTGGCGGAAAAAATTACCGCAACGGCTTCGGTGGCCTGCATGGTCATCAATCCGTTCGAGGGCATGGCGGTTGCCGAATCCGTGCGCGAAAAGAAGCTGCGCAGTCAGGCGCCGTCGTATCTGACCTGCTGCGGCTTGGCGATGCGGCGTTTCCTGCAATGACGCAGCAACGGGATCTGTCATGAATATCGTGTTGATCAATCTGCTTCCCCACCGGGATGCCAAGCGCAAAAAACGGCGCGAGGCCTTCTATGCGGGAGTCTTTGCCTCCATTGTGCTGGGCGGGCTGGTGCTGGCGCTCGGCTATACCGTGCTGAGTGAAATGATCACCCAGCAACAAAGCCGCAACGACTTCCTGAAGGCGGAAAACGCCAAACTCGACAGCCAGATCAAGGACATCGCCTCGCTCAAGGCCGAGATCGAAGCGCTGCGGGCGCGTCAAGATGCGGTTGAGGGCCTGCAGGCCGACCGCAACCTGCCGGTGCACCTGTTCGACGATCTGACCAAAGACACGCCGACCGGGGTTCAGCTCTCGCAGATTCGCCAGGACGGGGCGACTGTGCTCATTCAGGGCGTCGCGCTCAGCCAGGAGCGCGTGGCCGACTTTCTGCGCAATCTGAGCCGCCCCGATGGTTGGCTCGAAAAGCCTGAACTGATCGAGATCCGCTCGCAGATTGCTCCCGCTGCGGCGGGCAATGCGGCGCGCGTCGTGGCGCAGTTCCAGTTGCGCGCCACCCTCAAGCGGCCCACGCCGGCGGGCGCCGCCTCGGGTGCCACTTCAGGTGCGGCGCCAATGGCCAAGAATCCTTCGTGAGGCGACACTGATGGCGACCTCCAAACTCTCAAAAATCGACCTGAACGGTGCGTTTCAGGATATTTCGGCACAGTTCCGCGGGCTCAACCCCAACGATCCGGGCGCCTGGCCGGCCTGGCCGCGCAACACCGTCTATGTCGCTGCCTTTTTGCTGACCCTGGGGTTGGGCTGGTATGCCTGGCTGTCGGGCACGCGTGACGAACTCACCTCGGCCCAGCAGCAGGAAGTCACCCTGCGTCAGGAATACAAGAACAAACTCGAACAGGCCGTCAGCCTCGATCTGCTCAAGGCGCAGAAAGCCCAGGTGCAGCAATACGTGGCCCTGCTGGAAAAACAATTGCCGAGCAAGGCCGAGATGGACGCCCTGCTCTCCGACATCAACCAGGCGGGCATTGGCCGCGGTTTGCAATTCCAGCTGTTCAAACCGGGTCAGGTGGATGTGAAACCCTATTACGCCGAACTGCCGATTTCGATCAAGCTCGACGGCGGCTATACCGATCTGGCGGGCTTCGCCACCGATATCGCCAAGCTCTCGCGCATCGTGACCCTCAACAACATCAGCCTGACGGCCAATACGGGCAAGACCGGCGCCCCGATGGTCATGGACGCCACGGCCAAGACCTTCCGCTATCTGGACGCCGATGAAATCGCCGCCCAGGCCAAGCAGGCGAAAAAACCGGGAGGGGCGAAATGAGTTTGCACCGCGTTAGCCCATATCAGCACTTTCAGCGCTTTCGTTTGCCGCTGATTTCTGCGGCCCTGTTGTCAGCGGTACTCCTGTCGGGCTGCGGCCAGCAGCATGAAGATCTGCGCGAGTGGATGGCGCAACAGCGCGCCAGCATGCACCCGCGCATCAAACCCATCGAGCCGCCCAAGCCTTTCATTCCTGCCGTTTACGACCCGTCGATCGGCACCGATCCGTTCTCCACGACCAAACTCGAAGTGGGCGTGCGACAGGAGGTGCAGCAGCTCAACCCGCTGCTGCAGGCCGAGCTGGCCCGTCCCAAACAGCCGCTTGAGGCGTATTCACTCGACCAGATTCAAATGGTGGGCAGCGTGAAGATCAAAGGGCAGCAATACGCCCTGCTCAAGGCGGGCAACCTGTTGTACCGGGCGCATGTCGGCGAGTATGCCGGCCAGCACTTCGGAAAGATCATCAAAATTACTGATAGCCAAGTCGATTTGAGGGAACTGGTGCAAGACGCCACAGGCGATTGGGTCGAGCACCCGGCAACCCTTCAATTGCAGGAGAGCACACAATGAAGACGCCTTTCAAACGGCCGCTTTTTAACCGATGCCTGGGCATTGCACTGTTGACCGTAGCGGTTGTATTGGGGCTTGGGGCCGTTCCGGCTTACGCCGCCAACAACGCGATCCAGAACGTCACCGCCAGTCGGCAGGGCACGGAAACCGTGGTGCAAGTCAATCTGGCGCAGCCTCTGAGTGCCGCGCCCAATGGCTTCGTGATCGACCAGCCGGCTCGCATCGTGCTCGATTTCCCCGGCGTTGATTCGGCGCTCGATCGCCAGACCGTCAACTTCGAGCAGGGCAATCTGCGTTCGGTCAACGTGGTGCAGGCCCAGGGCCGCACCCGCATGGTGCTCAACCTGCGCCAGTCTGCCACCTACAAAACCCAGTTGGATGGCAATCGCCTGCTCGTGCTGCTCAATACCACGCATGAACAAGCGGCCGCGACTTCTGCCGCCACGGGGGCTCCGCAAGCCCAGACCGTGCACTTCGCCGACAACCTCAACACCCATCAAGTTGCGCTTCGGGCCATCAACTTCAAGCGCAGCACCGACGGCGCGGGCCGCGTGATCGTCAACTTGCCCAACAATCAGGTGGGCGTGGACATTCACCAACAGGGCCAGAATATCGTTGTCGATTTCCTCAAAACCTCGCTGCCCGCCGACCTGCGCCGTCGCCTCGACGTCACCGACTTCGCCACCCCTGTCACCTCCATCACGACCTTCCAGATGGGCGACAACGTGCGCATGGTCATTCAGCCCAATGGCGACTACGAGCAAAGCGCCTACCAGGCTGACGACCAGTTCGTCGTCGAATTGCGCCGCACCCAGCCCAACCCGAATGCCCTGGTGCAAGGCAACGGCCCCGGCTTCCACGGCCAAAAGCTCTCTCTCAATTTCCAGAACATAGACGTGCGCTCGCTGCTGCAAGTGTTCGCCGATTTCACGCATCTGAACGTGGTGGTCAGTGATTCCGTCACCGGCAACCTCACCCTGCGATTGAAAGACGTGCCTTGGGATCAGGCGCTGCAAGTCATCCTCCGCGCCAAGGGCTTGGGCGAACGCAAGGAAGGCAATGTGCTGTGGATCGCGCCGCGCGACGAAATCCTCGCCCGTGAAAAGGCCGACCTTGAAGCGAAAAAATCGCTCAGCGCCCTGGAGCCGGTGAAGTCAGAGACCTTCCAGCTCAACTACCAGAAAGCCGCTACCGTGGTCGCCATGCTCACTGGCGCCGCTGGGGGCGCGCAGTCTGGCACGACGGCAACGCCTTCTCCGGTACTGTTGCCCGGCCTGTCCAGTTCCGCAGCGCCCACCTCGCGCATCCTCTCCCCGCGCGGTACCGTGCTGGCTGACCCCCGCACCAACCAGATTTTCGTCACCGACATTCCCTCCAAGCTCGAAGAAGTCGCCCAACTCATCGCCAAGATCGACAAGCCCGTGCGCCAGGTCATGATCGAAGCGCGCATTGTGGAAGCCAGCGACCAGTTTGGACGCAGCCTTGGGGTGAAGCTGGGTTTCCTGGATGCGCGCGGGATTCAGGGCGGCGTGCCGGGCGTCAATTTGGTCGGCGGAACAAATGCTACGGTTTCAGGCGACTATTTGGGGGTTGCCAATCAAACCAACCAACCGGGTTCCTCCGCGGCAACACTGGCGGATTCACAGTTTGTCAATCTCCCCGCCTTCGGTTTGGCCGGCAGTTTGCTGGCTGGTGCTGCCCCGAGTTCCTTGGGTATCAGTTTGTTCAACGCTGCGGCCAACCGTTTCATCAATCTCGAACTGTCTGCGATGGAGGCAGACGGCAAAGGAAAAATTATTTCTTCGCCGCGTGTTATTACGGCGGATTTGAGCAAGGCAACTATTGAGCAGGGAACAGAAATCCCGTATCAGCAAGCTACATCGAGCGGCGCCACTGCGGTGACTTTCAAGAAGGCCGTTTTGAGCTTGGATGTCACCCCGCAAATCACACCCGAAGGAAATGTGATCATGAACGTGGAAATTCACAAGGATAGCCCGGGCGCATCAACGGCGGGTGTACCTTCCATCAATACCAATACGGTGACTACCCAGGTTCAAGTGGAAAACGGCGGCACTGTCGTGCTTGGGGGAATTTATACCTCGCAAGAGCAGAATCAGACCGACAAGGTGCCGCTGCTCGGCGATATTCCGGTACTTGGAAATCTATTCAAGAACAACAGCAAGATGTATAACAAAAACGAGTTGATGGTTTTTTTGACGCCAAAAATTGTGACAAACAACGATCTATCTCGCTGACTTGTTTCGGGGCAGCGCACTAAATTAATGGGATTACACGTTATGTTCCGACCACTTTTTTCTACTCTGAAATTTGTTTTGGCTGCGCTGGCAACACTAGCGCTGGTGGCTTGTGGTGGTGGGGGCGGCAGTTCTGGGACTCCGCTTCTTGGAACTGGTGTGGGTGGCGGTGGCGCGCCAACGTCTACTTCAGGCAGCACTGCGCTAGCCATTAGCCTGATTGTTGCTGGGGGAACCAGTACAGCAAACATTGCAAGCGGTCAAAGTACAGTTCTGATTGCGACTGTTACCAATGGATTAACAGGGGCAGTGGTTGCTAACCAAGCGGTAACATTTGCATTTTCTGCCAATATTTCTAACGCAAATATTACCGCCACCAGCGCTAATACAAGCGCTAACGGACAAGCGGCGACTCTTTACACTGCGGGAAATCAGAGCAGCGGCACGGACATCGTTACCGCGACAGTGACAGATAGCTCGGGGAATGTGGCAACGGCATCCGTCTCTCTTGCTGTTCAAGCAACAACCAGTAACTACACTATGACAGTTACGCCAAACGGGCAACTTAGTGTCGGGCCTAATGCTGTTAGCGGAACATTGCAGACGGTGGATAAAGCAATTCCGTTTACGATCAGTGTGAAGGACTCAAATGGAAATGCGGTGCCAAATCTGACTGTTACCTCGGCTCTCGGTAGTGCCAATTCAGCAACGTATCTTGGCAATCCTCCTGTTGCCGTGGTGCCTGGGTTCCTTACTCAGAGCGCGACCGTTTCTCCTACTTTGACAAATACAACTGACGCTAGCGGCCTGGTAAATCCAACATACATATCTGGAGGTAGGGCTGGTACGGACATAGTTATTTTTACAGTGACTCGCAATGGAATCATTATTGCAAGTCAGTCGGTTACAGTCGTCGTGAATTAAAGAATATACGCATCTTTGTTTTCGCTCACTCTATTTGATCAGAGGCTTTATTGATTAGTATTTTTCTGGTTGGCCTGATGGGGGCTGGCAAGACGACGGTAGGACGAACCTTGGCCCAAAGGGTGGGCCTTCGCTTCATCGACAGCGACCATGAGATCGAGCGCGAGCAGGGCTGCACGATTTCCGCGCTGTTTTCTCGGCTGGGTGAGGCGGGGTTTCGCGACATCGAGGCGCGCGCTATTGACGCGCTGACGCAGCTTGAGGGCATCGTGCTCGCTACCGGGGGCGGTGCGGTGCTGAGGCCGGAAAACCGCAAGGCGCTGCACGAAAGGGGCACGGTTGTCTATCTGCGCGCCAGCCCGGACGATCTTGCGCATCGCTTGCGCAACGACCGCAATCGGCCTTTGCTGCAACAAGGCGATGCGCGGGCCAAGCTGCAT
>NZ_NCKP01000082.1:0-6211 GCF_002282795.1 Thiomonas sp. 13-64-67 | reverse complement strand
TCGGCCGTGGGCAGGTCTTCGTTATTGATGCGGCGCTGCGGCTTGAAAATGTGCGGCAGATGCGCGTAGCTGTAGAGCGAGAGCCGGTCGGGCGAGATCTCTATCACCTGATCGAGGGTGCGGGCGAACGAATCGAGGTTCTGGAAGGGCAGGCCGTAGATCAGGTCGAGGCTGATGGAGCTAAAACCGTTGGCACGGGCGGCGTCGATCACCAGCCGGGTTTCTTCCACGCTCTGGATGCGATTGACCGCCTGCTGCACCTCCGGCGCGAAATCCTGCACGCCCACGCTCATGCGGTTGAAGCCGAGTTGGGCGAGATGCGCCACGCGCGCCTCATTCACCTTCCGCGGGTCGATCTCGATGGAGAATTCGCCGCCGGGCTGCAGGTCGAAATGTTCGCGCGTCATGGCCATCAGCCGCGCGGCTTCCTCGTCATTCAGAAAGGTGGGGGTGCCGCCGCCCCAGTGAAGCTGGGTGACGGGCAGGCGGGCTTGCAAGATGCCGGCAATCAGCCCCAGCTCCTGCTCCACGCTGTCGAGATAGGGCGTGGAGCGGCCGTGATTCTTGGTGGGAATCTTGTTGCAGCCGCAGTAGTAGCACAGGGTTTCGCAGAACGGCACGTGGAAATACAGCGACACCGGCTCGTCCGGGCGCTGGGCGCGGCGTCGCAATTCCTCGGCGTAATCGCGCGGGCCGAAACCGGAATGCATGCGGTCGGCGGTGGGGTAGGAGGTGTAACGCGGGCCGGAGATGTCGAAACGCTGCAGCAGCTCGGGCTGGAAGTCGAGAGATTGATTCATCATAATGATTGAATGTTTGCTCAAAGCCAGACGGAAGGTTTTGATCTGACGCAACGGTTGGCGAGGCTGCGGCACAATTGCTGCAACGCAAAACCAACAGTTGCAGGCCGGGCTGGGGCGCCGCGCGCGGAAACAAGGGAGGAATGAACTATCCTGCGACGCGCATCTTCCGGCGTCGCGGGCCTGGCCTCGCGCAATTCCCATGCAGACAGAAACGCATTCCGCGACCGATCACAAATCCGGCATGGCGGCCCTCAGCCTCGGCGCCTTGGGCGTGGTGTACGGCGACATCGGCACCAGCCCGCTGTACGCCTTCCAGACGGCTTTCAGCCCCGATCACGGCGTGCCCTACAGCCCTGACAACATTCTGGGCGTGCTGTCGCTGATCTTCTGGGCGCTCACCCTGATCGTGCTGGTGAAGTATGTGTTGCTGGTGCTGCGCGCCGACAACGATGGCGAGGGCGGCATTCTCGCCCTCATGGCGCTGGTCATGCGCCGCTATGCCAAAGGCACGCGCGGACGCACGGTTGCCATCACCCTCGGGCTGGTGGGCGCGTCGATGTTTTATGGCGACAGCGTCATCACCCCGGCGATTTCGGTGCTCTCCGCCTTGGAGGGCCTGAGTGTGGCCACGCCGATTTTCAATGACTGGATCGTGCCCATCACCGCGGGCATTCTGGTGGGGCTGTTCGTGGTGCAAAAGCACGGCACCGCGCTGGTCGGGCGCTTTTTCGGCCCCATCATGCTGTTGTGGTTCACCGCCATCGGCGTGCTGGGGCTGGTGCAGATCGTGCAAAACCCCACGGTGCTGCTGGCGATCAACCCGTATTACGGCGCGGAGCTGTTCGTGCGCGAACCCGGTGTGGCGCTCATTTTGCTGGGCGCGGTGTTTCTGGTGCTCACAGGCGGAGAGGCGCTGTATGCCGACATGGGGCATTTCGGCCGCAAGCCGATTCAGCTCGCCTGGATCAGTCTGGTGATGCCCGGGCTGGTGCTCAACTACTTCGGCCAGGGCGCGCTGGTGCTGGCGCACCCTGAAGCCACTAAGAATCCCTTTTTCTATCTGGCGCCGTCCTGGGCGCTGTGGCCCTTGTTGGCATTGGCGACTGCCGCCACCATCATCGCCTCGCAGGCGGTCATCACCGGCGCTTATTCCATCACCACGCAGGCGATCAAGCTGGGGTATCTGCCGCGCATGCGGGTGTTGTTCACCAATGAGAGCAATCAGGGGCAGATCTACGTGCCCTTCATCAACTGGCTGCTGCTGATCTTCGTGATTCTGCTGGTGCTGAGTTTCAAGACGGCGGAAAATCTCGCGGCGGCCTACGGCATCGCGGTGAACATCACCATGATCGTCACGACCGCGTTCTGCTGGATGATCGCGCAGCACCGCTGGGGGTGGAGCGCCGCGCGGGCCAATGCGGTGTTCGGGCTGTTCGCGCTGATCGATCTGGCCTTTCTGTCGTCCAACGCGCTGAAGATCGATCACGGCGGCTGGTTCCCGCTGCTGTTCGGCGCTGTGGTCTACACCCTGCTGGCCACCTGGAAGCGCGGCCGCACTCTGCTGCGTCGCCAGCTCGAAGAGCACGCGCTGAACCTGCAGGATTTCGTTGCCAGCCTGTCCACCTATCCGCCCACCCGGGTGGAAGGCACGGCCATCTACCTCACCCCCAGCGCGACCACCGTGCCGCATGCGCTGCTGCACAACCTCAAACACAACAAGGTGCTGCACGAGCGGGTGATTTTTCTTTCGGCGCAGACCATGGATGTGCCGCACGTGCCCGCCGAACAGGGGCTCAAGCTCACACCGATGGACGAGGGCATCTACCTGCTGCACGTCGAGCTGGGCTTCCAGGACGAGCCCGATATTCAGCGCCTGCTCAAGGAATGCGAACGGCTCTACGGCCTGGAATTCCAGTTGATGGAAACCTCCTTCTTCCTCGCACGGCAGACCATCATCCCGTCCAAGCTGCCCGGCATGGCGTTGTGGCGCGAAGTGCTGTTCTCATGGATGAGCCGCAACGCGCAGGATGCGTCGGACTACTTCCGCATCCCGCCCAACCGCGTGGTGGAGCTGGGCACGCAGGTCGAGATCTGAGCCAGGCTGTCCCCGCGCGGCAAATCTAGGGACACTCAAACCAGCAGCGGGCCGACGACTTGCTGCAGCCGCTCTTGCGTCCATGCCGGGTGCGGATCGTTCCAGCCGTTATCGGCCAGACGGCCGTCGCGGTCGATGACAAAGCTCACGGGAATCCGCCAAATGCGGCCGTAGCCGGGCATCCACGGGCTGGGCAGCAAGCCGACGGGGAAAGACAGCGTGGCAGCGACGGCGCGCACCTGCGCCAGCCGCTCGGGCCCGTCCAGGCAGAAGCCCAGCACCCGCAAGCCCTGCGCGGCGTGGTCTGCGGCATAGTGCGACAGCACGGGCAGCTCTGCTCGGCAGGGGTCGCACCAGGTCGCCCAGAAAGTGAGGATGACGACCTCGCCGCGCAGAGCCGCGGTGGAGATCGTCTGCCCGTCCAGGGCCTGCAGCACCGCGACCGGTGCGGGCTGGCCGACGTGCAGGCCAGCCGCCCGGGCCGTCTGCGAGCCCATGCCGAGCAGGCTCACGCCAAGGTAGGCGCCGCGTTGCAGCAGGGCGCGCCGGGACCATGCGGTCATCGTCTGACGGCTCAGTGCTGCATGCCGTGCATGTGATCCATGTCCATGCCCTTCATGTCCCCCGGGCCCGAGGCGGTGGGTTTGCGCACCTCGAATTCGGCGGTGACCGTCTGGCCGTCCGAGAACTTGAGCGTGACCGGCACCTTCTGCCCCGGCTCGATCCCCGGCTTGGGCTGCATCAGCATGATGTGATAGTCGCCCGGGGTGAACGCCATGCTTTTGTGCGGGGCGATGGCGATGGCATCGACGTGCACCATATTCGACATGCCGTTCTTGTTGACCGTCTGGTGCAGCATGACCATGCCGTATTTCGGGCTGGAGGCGCCGACGAGCTTGATCTCCTTGTCGGTATCGTTGGTGACCTTGGCATAGCCGCCCGCAGGCAGGTTGGCCGGAAGCCAGCGGATCCAGGCATCGGTCACTTGGATGCCCGCGGCGAAGGCCGAGCCGAGCAGACCCAGGCTGAGCGCGCCCGCGGCCAAGCCGCGCCGGGCGGTGCGAGAGAAAAAAGCGTTTGAACGCATGGTGAACTCCGTTTGCGAGTGAAAGAAAGCAAAGATAAGCAGAGATTAAAACGCGGTACTGATTCCCAGGCTGGCCGTCCAGTGCGGGAAGAGCTGATAGCCGTCGAGGCGGCTGTACACCGGCAGTTGCACAAAGCCGTAGGCTTGCCAGCCCTTGACCAGTGTCGCCGATAGGCCGGGGCTGAGGTAGGCCACGGTGCCCGCAGTATCCGCGGTGTCGGCCAGCGCGCCCTGGTCGTGGCTTTTGTGCGTGATATTCACCTGCACTTGCGGCACGAAATCGGGGCGCGCCTCATCGCGCAGGCCAAAGCTCAGGCTGGCGAGGTTGCCCGGGCGGTAGTCCTCGCCCGGGGTGTCGAGCTTGTGCGCCACCGCCGCCTGAAATTGGCCGCTGACGAAGGCGTCGAAGTCTTGGCTGATGGCCTGATAGGCGTAGGCGCCGACGATCAGATCGGTGCTGCCCGTGCCGGGCTGCAGACTGGTGTCCACCAGTTGCCCGGCACTCGGCCCGCTGGAAAAAGCAACCGGGCTGCGCCCCACCGTGCCCGTGCCGTCGGCGTTCGGCCCGCCGTAGCGGCCGGTCGGCAACTTCAGTCCGAGCTGCAGCCCGACGTTGTGCGTGGGCAGCAGGCCCTGAAAGCTGCCGATGAGCTTGACGTCGCCCAGGCCGCGCAGCGTGGCGCCGCTGAGGTTGTCTGCCGTGAGCTGATCCGGCGTGGCCGCGCCATAGGTGCTGTGGCTGCGGTCGATGTAGGGAATCTGCAAGTTGACCGACCAGTCGGCATTCGGGCTGTACGTCAGCCCCAGGGTGGTGTAACGGTTGATGGTGTCGTGCTCGACTTCCTGCCCCGCGGCGGGGTTGAGCGCGGCCACGCTCGCCGCCGACACGCTGTGCGTACCCGTGCGGAGCTGGCTCTGGTTGATGTAGTCGGTCTGCAGATTGACCCGCCAACCCGAGGCGGCGGAATAACCCATGGCGGCGTCGGTGCTCAGACTGCAGCCGCAGGTGGCGCAGGCGTGCGCAGACAAGGGAAAAGCCAGCGCCATGGCGCTGCAGGTCAGGCTGGCTGCGCGCAGGGCGCGCCACTGGGGGGCGGGCAAGCGTCTTGCCCGTGGGGAATGTACGCAAAGCATCGGAGACTCCTGTAGGCCCGCAGGGGCGGGCGGGCGTGCATGCCGAGCGCCGCGTGTGGCGAAACGCGCGGCGCGACTTGGAAAGCGGGTCAGGAGAACCGGGGTGGAGCGCGGGGCTGTTGCGGGGAGTGGGGCGGCGCTGCCGCATACGGCGCGGCCCGGTAGGCAGGGCATTGTGCGACCACACCTGCTTTGCTGGGCAGGGCCGATGTGTCGGGCGCGGGCAACGCAGCCTGGGCGGACGCCGTGACCGCCGCTGCCGGGTTGAGCAGGACCAGCAGGCTGCGCGCGTGCGGCTGCGACGGGCTGTGGCGCGCGGGCTGTGCGCTGCGCGCCGACGCATCGTGGTCGGCGGCGGCGCTTGCGCAATACGGCAGCGAGATCCAAACCGCGGCCGGCTGCCGCGCCAACGCCAGCGGCTGCAGCATGAGCGCCGCGAGCACCACCCAGATCAGATGGGAGGCGCGGCGCAGAGTGGAAAACAGACGCGGCAGAAAGCGCATGGCGGTGGAGTGTCTGCTTTGCATCTTACGCAAACAAGCGCCGTCGCTGACGATTTTGCGTTTGCGCAATACATTGCGGCTGAAATCTGATTCGGCGCAGCAGCGCCGTCAGGCAGGCTTCGCACCGCGCAGATCAGGCCACAGGCACCCACCCTGCAAGCCTTTACCATGCAAGGATGCAGACCGCCCACCCACCCGCCCCCAAGCCCTACACCCGCGCCGCCCAACTGCCTGCTCTGCTCAAGCAACGCATCGTCATCCTCGATGGCGCCATGGGCACCATGATCCAGCGCTTCAAACTCAGCGAGGCGCAGTATCGCGGCGAGCGCTTCAAAGACTGGCCGCGCGATGTGAAGGGCAATAACGAACTGCTCAGCCTGACGCAGCCGCAGATCATCCGCGACATTCACGAGGGCTATCTGGCCGCGGGCGCCGATCTGGTCGAGACCAATACGTTTGGTGCGACCACGGTGGCGCAGGACGATTACGGCATGGCCGAACTGGTGGACGAGATGAACGAAGCCTCGGCCCGGCTGGCGCGCGCGGCCTGCGACAAGTTCAGCACCCCGGACAAGCCGCGTTTCGTCGC
>NZ_NCKP01000081.1:0-6741 GCF_002282795.1 Thiomonas sp. 13-64-67 | reverse complement strand
CACCGTCTGCCCGATCGCATCCGCGCCCACGCGATGCTGTGCTTCATCGCCCTAATCCTGTACAGGGTCATGCGCAGCCGCCTCAAGCTCGCAGGCGCCCAGGTCTCCCCGGAACGCGCGCTCGAACAACTGCGCGCCATCCAGAGGCACCGTGTGCGCATCAACGACGCCGAGCCCATCGACGGCATCTCCACCATCGACGCCAACCAGGCGCATCTCTTCCAGGCCCTCAAACTGCCCAAGCCGACCCGCGACGCCCAGATGCCCCTGCTGTAGTGGCAATTTTTTAGCCACCATCAACAAAAACAAGAGGTTGGCGTGGTTGGTGTCGAACTCGGGTGCCAATGAGCATCACGCAAGGGGAGCCTACTTCCTTGGTTTGAATAGTTTTGCAGAGGTCGGCTAGACGGGTAGCGACGAGGCGCTCCTCTGTGCAACTGGCAGCCTGAACCAGCATCGCAGGTGTTTCGGGTGGAAGCCCCCCCTGCAGCAGTCCCGCTTCGATGGATGAGGCTTCGGCGACACCCATGTAAATGGCTAGGGTCAGCCCTGATTGGGCAAGTGCTGCCCAGCGCAGTGGGCTGCCATCCGGTTGACGGTGGCCGGTGATGAATGCCACACCCGGTGCATGGTGTCGATGGGTAAGGGATGTGCGCGCTGCCGCTGCCGCAGCCATGCCGGCCGTGATGCCAGGAACGATCTCAACTTGGAGACCGGCTGCGCGCAAGGCTGCAATTTCTTCTCCTGCCCGACCAAAAACCAGTGGATCACCTCCTTTGAGGCGTACGACACGCTCGCCACGAAGGGCCTCATACACCATGAGCCGTTCGATGAAGTCTTGCGGTGTGCTGGCACACCCGCCACGCTTGCCTACTGAAACGATGCGGCAGTCCGCCGCGAGATGTTTCAGACAGCCGGGATTGACCAGATCGTCGACCAGGGCCAATGTGGCCTGCTGCAGCACGCGCGCTGCCTTGAGGGTGAGCAACTCCGGATCGCCCGGACCTGCGCCGACGAGGTGGACTGTGAATCGAGAAGGGTCAGCGGGCTTGAGCATGAGGGGCCTCCGCGCGTGAGCAGGTCAGTGGAGTGGCAATCGCTAACGCGTTGGCACGCGTGCTAGCGGGGGCCATGATGGCCTCGCACATGTTGCGGATGCTGGCCATCTGTCGCGCCAAGGGCTCAGGCGGCAGCAAATAGCCGTCGAGCACGGCATGTGTCCAGTCCGCGCTGGCGTTCAGATCGAGTCCATCGGGCATATGCGGGCAAGGAATGAACGGCGCACCGGCAGGCCACTTTTGCACTGCGCCATCGGCATACAGGCTCAGACGCTCTGTGTCGCGGTTGGGATGGCCCACGGCCTCGCCCTCGCAGCCTCGAAGCAGCAAGGCAGGCTGCCGCAAAGCAAGCAAAACCTCTTGCATCAGCTGCGCATACTCCGGATGGGTGTAGGCCGTCACGAGCAGGCTGGGTGACTGCAAAGGATTGAGCATCTTGACTACGGAGTGACCGCCGTTGCGCACGCCGAGCACGTTGCGCCATTGCAGCAATCGGTGCAGCTCTGGGCTGAGGGTGTTCAGCGGCAGCAGCACGGCTTCGTTTTGTTCGAGCCACTGTTGCGCCTGCTCGACACCCGAGGCGACATGCATACCCAGCGCTTTCCACAGGGGTTCGGTGGGCAGGCGTCCGTGCTCAGTGGAGGGGGCGTCAATCACCAGAACGGGAAAATCTTGTTCGCGCAGGAGTGCGGCGAGCAAGGGGACCTGGTTGGGCAAACGGCGAGCGCCGTTCGCGCTGGGAATGACCACGACGGGACGCTCGGTGCGCACCACCAAGGGGGCGATGGTCTGCTGCACGGCCCGGGTGAAACCTTCAAGTTCTTCGGCGCTCTCGCCCTTCATGCGCAAGGCCAGCAGGAGGCCGCCAATCTGGGCGTCAGAGACTTCACGCCGCAGCAGCCAGCCCATCAGAATGCGGGCTTGTTCGCGGCTCAGATTGCGGCTGCCGTCCGCGCCGCGACCGATGGTGCGCAACATTGACAAAGCCTCGGGATTGAATCGGCCCGGGCCGGTCTCAAGTGCTATGGGAAGCTGGGAAGCGGGGTTGAACATGGCGAGAACCTCCTGAAATGGATACTGCAAGAATCAGGCCGTGACCGGGCCGCCGCCGCGCACGATGCGGCGCAATTCCGGCAGGCAGGAGCCGCAGTTGGTGCCGCACTTGAGTTGCTGCTGCAGCGTGGCGAGTTGCGTGTCAGCGTCGCCCCCCAGCGTGGGCAGCAGGGCGTCGATCTGGCTTTGCCAGACATCGAAACAGTTGCACACCTGGTGGCCGGGGCTGGGCAGATTGGCCGGAGGCGTGGTGGAGGGCAGCAGCAGCCAGCGGCCATAGGGCTTGGCACTGGCTTCGCTTTGCAGCAATTCGCGCAGCCAGCCTTGCGCCACCACGCTGTCGGCCGGGCCGCTGAGCAGCGCGGCGTCGATGCGCTCGCCCGCCAGTCGCACGGCACGGTGCACGCTGCGGCCAGGGTCGGCGTAGTGCAGCGCGGCGCTTCCCTGCAGGCCGAAATGGGCTTCGATGCGCGCCAGCAACGCGGCAGCAGGCGCACCGCGCGCGGCGGCGCGCAGCAGCAGGCCGGTGCGTTCGCGGCCGAAGGGCACGCACATGACGAAGGGCAGTTCGCCCAGTTCCTGCATCAGCGTGGTGCGCAGCGCCTGGGCGCTGTGTTCGGGCATCCAGCCGAAGGCGGCGAGGTGCCAGGTAAGGTTGGCGGCCTCCACCCGTACCGCGCTGTGCTTGAGTTCGGGCTGGAAGGAATAGGGGTCGATGACGGGCAGGGTGAGGCCGTTGACGCCCAGCCGCGCCACGCCTTCGGCATTGCGCCCGCCAAGGTATTCCGCGCCCCAGTGCATGGCGATGAAGGCCTGGCCGGGGCGCACCGTGTCGGTGGCGCGGGCGGGCAGCACGATGTCGCCGCGGCGCGAGGCCACGCGCAGCAACTCACCGTCGCTCAGGCCGCGCCGCGCGAGATCGCTGGGGTGAAGGTCGATGCAGGGCTCGGGTGCATGGTTGAACAGGCGTGGCACCGAGCCGGTGCGGCTCATGCCATGCCACTGGTCGCGCAGGCGGCCGGTGGTCAGCGCCACGGGGTAGCGCGCGTCGCAGGGTTCGGCCACGGGTTTGAAGGCCTCGGCGAAGAATCTGGCGCGGCCATCTGCCGTGGGGAACAAGCCGTCGTCGTACAGCCGCGCTTTGCCGACGCTCGCACCGGCGGGGTAGGGCCACTGCTGCGGGCCGTCGCGTTCCAGCGTGGTCCACGACAGGCCGGTGATGTCGAGGTCGCGGCCTCGGGTGCTTTCGCGGTGCTCGTTCCAGACGGCTTCGGGCGTAGCGTAGGGGAAGAGCGTGAGCTTGCCGTTCAGCCGTGCAGGCAAGAGGGCTTCGAGCCGATGGGCGAAGTCCACCGCAATCTCCCAGTCGTCGCGCGCCTCGCCGGGGGCTTTGGTTGCGGCGCGAACGCGGCTGATGCGGCGCTCGGAGTTGGTCACCGTCCCAATCTTCTCGCCCCAGGTGGTGGCGGGTAGCAGCACGTCGGCATAAGGCACGGTGGCCGCTGTGGTGTAGGCCTCCTGCACCACGACGAGTTCGGCGGTCTCCAGCGCACGGCGCACCAGCGCCTGGTCAGGCAGCGACTGCGCGGGGTTGGTGCAGGCGATCCACAGTGCTTTCACCTTGCCATCGGCCGCGGCCTGGAACAGCTCGACGGCGGTCTTGCCGCGCTGCGCAGGAACGTCGGCCACACCCCAGAGTTTGGCCACTTCGGCGCGGTGCGCGGGGTTGGACAAATCGCGATGCGCCGAAAGCAGATTGGCCATGCCGCCCACTTCTCGCCCGCCCATGGCGTTGGGCTGGCCGGTGAGAGAAAACGGCCCCGCGCCCGGCTTGCCGATCTGGCCGCAGGCGAGGTGAAGGTTGATGAGCCCGGCGTTTTTCGCCGTGCCGCTGCTTGACTGGTTCAGCCCTTGGCAATACAGGGAGAGCGTAGGCTGGCGCGTCTGCAGTGTCGCGTCAGGCGCGCCCAGCGCGAACCAGCGCGCGGCGGTGACGATGTCCTCCGCCTTCAGCCCGCACAGATTGGCAGCGGCCGCCGGGCTCATTTCCCGCACCAGCTCGCGCAGGGCCGCATAGCCGCTGGTGTGCGCTGCGATGTAGGCGGGGTCGACCAGGTCTTCCCACACCATCACATGCAGCATGGCGTGGAATAGCGCTACGTCGGTACCGGGCAGCAGTTGCAGGTGCAGATCGGCGAGTTCGGCGGTTTCGGTACGGCGCGGATCGATGACGATGATGCGCATCTGGGGCCGCCTGGCCTTGGCCTTTTCGATGCGGCGAAAGGTGATGGGATGCGACCACGCCGCATTGCTGCCCGCCAGCACCAGACAGGCTGCATGGTCGATGTCGTCGTAGTTGCACGGCGGCGCGTCAGCCCCCAGCGTGACCTTGTAGCCGGCTACCGCGCTGCTCATGCACACGCGGGAATTGGTGTCCACATTGTTGGTGCCGACCAGCCCCTTGGCCAGCTTGTTGAAAACGTAGTAGTCCTCGGTCAGCATCTGCCCGGAGATGTAGAAACCCACGCTGTCGGGGCCGTGCTCGGCGATGAGGGCGGCGAAGCGCTGCGCCACATGGTCCAGCGCCTCGTCCCAACGCACCGCACGGCGTGGCGCATCGCGCTGCGTGCGCAGTTCGGGCCGCAGCGCGCGCACCTGCGGCAGCAACTCCGGCTTGGCGCTCAGGTGCAGCGCGCCGCCCTTGGTGCACAGCTTGCCGAAGTTGGCCGGATGATCCGGGTCGCCGCGCACACCGGTGATGCGCCCGCCCTCGGTCTTGATGAGCACACCACAGCCCACGCCGCAATACGGGCAGGTCGAGCGCACCTCGCGCAGCGCGCCTTCGGGCACGATGGCGATGGAGCCTGCGGGCAGGTCGGCGGCGTTCATCAGTCCGCGCTCGCGCAGGCTGCGCCGTCACAGTGCGCCGCGTGCATCTCGGTAATCGGCGCGTGCAACTGGTCGCTGCGTAGATAGACCCGTTCGCCCTCCACCTTCACCGCGAAGGCCGGAGTGCAGCCCTCGTCTGGCGCTTGCGCACGACCATCGTCGAGCCGGATGGTCCAGTTGTGCAGCGGGCAGGCGACCGATTCGCCGAATACGATCCCCTGGCTCAGCGGCCCGCCCTTGTGCGGGCAGCGGTCGAGCAGGGCGTAGATGCGGTCGCTGGCGGTGCGGAACAGGGCGATATCCACGCCGTCCGGGCGTCGCACGCGGCGTGCGCCCAGGGCGGGAATCTCGGACTGGGTGCAGACAGGAGTCCAGTGGCTGGTGCTCATGCCGGCTCTCCTTGTGCTGCGGCAACCGGCACGATGGGAATGAACTGCCGCGTATCCACCTGCGCCTTGTCGAACTCGAACCACGGATCGGGCTCGCCCTGCAGCGCGAACTGCAGCCGCTCCCACAGCGCCGCGCGGCCTGCGGCGTCGTCGAGCACGCGCTGCCTCACATAGTCGAGGCCGACGCGGGCGATGTAATGCACCGTGCGCTCCAGGTACCAGCCTTCCTCGCGGTAGAGCTGGATGAAGGCGCCGGTGTATTCCAGCACTTCCTCCTGCGTCTTGAGCTTGACCAGGAACTGCGCCACCTCGGTCTTGATGCCGCCGTTGCCGCCGACATACATCTCCCAGCCGGAATCGACGCCGATGATGCCCACGTCCTTGATGCCGGCCTCGGCGCAGTTGCGCGGGCAGCCGCTGACCGCGAACTTCACCTTGTGCGGGGCGTACATGCGCCAGGTGGCGCGCTCCAGAATCTTGCCCATCGCGGTGCTGTCCTGCGTGCCGAAACGGCACCATTCGCTGCCCACGCAGGTTTTCACCGTACGCAGCGCCTTGGCGTAGGCATGGCCGGACGGCATGCCGATGGCGTTCCACACCGCCTGCAGGTCTTCCTTTTTCACGCCCAGCAGGTCGATGCGCTGGCCGCCCGTCACCTTCACCGTGGGGATGTTGAACTGGTCCACCGCGTCGGCGATGCGGCGCAGCTCGGCAGCCGAAGTCTCGCCGCCCCACATGCGCGGAATCACGCTGTAGGTACCGTCCTTCTGGATGTTGGCGTGGCTGCGCTCGTTGATGAAGCGGCTTTGCGGGTCGTCTTTCGCTTCGTGCGGCCAGGTGGAAATGAGGTAGTAATTCACCGCCGGGCGGCAGCTTGAACAGCCGTTGGGCGTGCGCCAGCCGAGCTTGGCGTAAACGTCGGCAATGGTCAGAAGATGCTGCTCGCGGATGGCCTCGCGCACGTCCTGGTGGCTGGCGTCGGTGCAGCCGCAGATTGCCTTCTTCTTTGGCGCGGAGCTGTAGTCGCCGCCTGCGGTGAACATCAGAATCTGCTCCACCAGGCCGGTGCACGAGCCGCAACTAGCGCTGGCCTTGGTGTGCTTGCGCACCTCCTCCAGCGTGAACAGGCCCTTGTCCTTTATGGCCTTGACGATGGTACCCTTGCACACGCCGTTGCAGCCGCAGACCTCGTCGCTGTCGGTCATCATCTGCGCCTTGCTCTGGCCCTGGTGGCCGGCGTCGCCCAAATGGCTTTCGCCGAACATCAGCTTGTCGCGGATGTCATGCACCTTGCGGCCTTCGCGCAGCAGCTTGAAATACCACGAGCCATCCACGGTGTCGCCGTACAGGCA